>CAMDMH010000517.1 GCA_945901835.1 Devosia equisanguinis
CAGGCCGTTGATCATGCCGCCCCACGAGGGCATCCAGAGCATGATCGAGAACGTCATGCCGAGGGTCTGCGCCCAATCGGGAAGTGCTGTGTCGTGCAGATGATGCGGACCCGCCCAGATGTAGAGGAAGATCAGCGTCCAGAAATGGACGATCGACAGCCGGTAGGAATAGACCGGCCGCTCCACCCGCTTCGGGACGAAGTAGTACATGATGCCGAGGAAGCCGGCCGTCAGGAAGAAGCCGACCGCGTTATGTCCGTACCACCACTGCGTCATGGCATCCTGGACGCCTGCATAGACGATGTAGCTCTGCGAGCCCAGCAGGCTGACCGGCAGCGCCGCGTTGTTCACGACATGCAACATCGCGACGGTCAGGATGAAGGCGAGGTAAAACCAGTTCGCCACGTAGATGTGCGGCTCCTTGCGGCGCGCGAGCGTGCCCAGGAACACGAGCAGGTAGACGACCCAAACGATCGTCAACAATAGATCCGCGTACCACTCGGGCTCCGCATACTCTTTGCCCTGCGTGATGCCGAGCAGATAGCCCGTGCCCGCGATCACGATGAAGGCGTTGTATCCCCACACCACGAACCAGGGCGACCACCTGCCGGCCAGACGTGCGTGAGAGGTGCGCTGTACGACGAAGAAGCTGGTCGCGAGCAGTACGTTTCCGCCGAACGCGAAGATGACGGCGGACGTGTGTAGTGGTCGAAGCCGGCCGAAGCTGATCCACGGCAGGTCGAAGTTGAGCGCCGGCACCGCGAGCTGCCATGCCAGTATGTCGCCGATGAGAAAGCCCGCCACGCCCCAGAATAGTGACGCGATGGTGGCGAACTTGATCGGTCCGTCGAAATAGGCGCTGCGATCGTGCGCCTGCCCCATATTCATCAGGATATAGATCGCACCGATCGCTGCGGCTGCGGCGAGTACCGCTCCATGAAACCGGATGCCGTCGTCGATGCCGGCCAACGCCCACGTCAGCCCGACGATCGCGAATAGAATTCCAGAGCCGACGGCAAGCGCATCGCTTAGCGCATGCCACTCCTGCGTAGTGTCCGCTGATTTGCCCATACGTACCTTCCCCCTATGCGAGCGGGGGCTCGCAGTGATCGGAACAGATGGGGCACCGTGGATGTCGGCCGGTTTCGCCTCATTGATCCGGATCAACGTGCCCGGTCCACGGTGCTGCCCAGGATGTCGCAGCGCACAAACGAACTGGCCGTTGCGGATGAAAAGCTCGAATAATCAGTGCGCTTCGAACGGCTACAGACGAAAGGATGAGGATGCGGTGCCGCATGTCGGGTGGCGCTTCCCGGGCCGCATCGTGGATTTGGGGACCCGCACTTGATCACCGCATCGTTCCTCTGGGATGACGGTGCGGCGGAGGCGCCGAGCCCACCCGCACTCCCACCGCCCATCGCAATGGAGCCTCACATCCATGAGAACACCACCGGCGTCCTATCGGAATGCCCCCCAATTGCCGTCCGGCGATGAGATTCATCTCGACCACGTCGGCCACTTCGTCGACGGCGCGGAGGCCGCGTCGATGGCGCTCGCTCGCGCGGGCTTCACGCCGACACCGGCATCTGTTCAGGTCAACCCAGATCCCGCCGGAGGTCCGCCGCGGCTCACGGGAACCGGCAACGTCTGTGCCATGCTGCGCGGCGGCTATCTGGAGATGCTGTTCAAGACCGCAGACACGCCGCTCGGCGCCGAGTTCGACCAGGCGCGGGCGCGCTATCCCGGCCTCCATCTCGTCGCGTTCGCGATCGCAGACGCGGCGGCGAGCCACCGGCGGTTGGAGGAGGCCAGCTTCCCGATGCAACCGCTCGTCGCGATGCAGAGACCCGTCGACACGGCGGAAGGTCCCGGCATCGCCGCGTTCGAGGTTGTGCGTCTCGCTCCCGGCGTGATGCCTGAAGGCCGCGTGCAGGTGCTCCGGCATCTGACCGAGCAGACCGTGTGGCAGCCGCGCTGGCTCGATCATCCCAACGGCGCGCAGTGTCTACGTTCTCTCGTGACCGTCGTCGCCGATCTCCGCGAGGCGACGGACCGGTTCTCCCGCTTCACCGGTAGGCCCGCGCAAATGGCCGGCGGCGCCAGCCGCATCGCGCTCGATCGCGGCTCGCTCGAGTTCGTCGACGTGGACACGTGGACAGAGCGCTGGCCCGCGCTCGCAGTGCCGTCACTTCCCTTCATGGGGCAGTGCGTGATCGAGGTGGCCTCGCTCGATGTTTTGAAGCGCTGTCTCGAAGCAGGCGGCTTCGCGCCGCAATCGACCGGGGGCGGCCTCTCGGTGCCATTCCCACCCGCTCTGGGCCATGGCATGTGGACCTTCGTCGCCTCGCCAGAGTGACGATCGGCTCTGCTCCGGCCGCGCATATCGGTGTCGCGTTCCGCCTCATATCCGCCATCGAAACTCCGCGCGGCCAGCGAAACAGGGCCGCAATGCGGCGTCATCCTCGATACCAGTTTGAAACTGATGTTGAGAGGAGATGTCCCATGCCCTGGCAGCCCCATACTTGGCAGCCTATTGCGCTTCTTGCAGCCATTGCAGCACCGTTCGCGGCCATGCTTGCGAGCCCGACGATGGCCGACGACGCGACCCGTATTTCCGGCCCCGCTGTGCACGAGAACCTCGCCGTCTATTTCATTCACGGCAAGTCCGCCTCCGGCCCTGTGCCGCTGACGCTGAAGGAGGCGATGGCTGGCGGCAAGGTCGTCGTTCACGAAACGGGTAGCGTCAACATGCTGTCGATCGAGAACGCCGGCGCGGAGGAAGTCTTCGTCCAGGCGGGCGACATCGTCAAGGGCGGCCAGCAGGACCGCGTATTGACCATCAGCATGCTGGTGCCGGCTCGTTCCGGCCGTCTCGACATCGCCGCATATTGCGTCGAGCAGGGCCGCTGGTCGGCGCGCGGCAAGGAGGACGTCAAGCGTTTCGCAAGCGCCGAGAAGGCGCTGCCCTCGCGCGATGCCAAGCTCGCCATGCTGACGCCTGCGAAGCCGCGCGTGGCAGAAGGCCCCGAGGCATCGGTCAGGACGATGGCGGGTGGCTCTCAAACCAATCGAACTTTGAACTACGCTCAACGTCAGTCCGGCAGCGATACCGGCTCGCGCCAGTCGGAAGTCTGGTCGAGTGTGTCGAACGCGCAGCGCAAGCTGACCGAAAACCTCGGCGCGCCGGTCGCAGCGTCGGCCTCCGCTTCGAGCCTGCAACTATCACTCGAGAACGAGCGCCTCGACACTGCCCGCCAAGCGTTCATCGCGTCGATGGAGAAGGCGGCGGGTGCCGACGACATCGTCGGCTATGTGTTCGCCGTAGGCGGCAAGGTGAACAGCGGCGACGTCTACGCTTCGAACGCGTTGTTCCGGAAGATGTGGAGCAAACAGCTCGAAGCTGCCGTTACCGAGGCGATCGCGGAGAAGGATGCCAAGCCCGCGACCCTGCCTGATGTCGACGGCGTTCGTGAGTTCATGACCCGCGCGGAAGGCGGCGCGAGCACGGAGGCGAAACTGCTCGGCGACACGCTGGTTCGCGAGACGCGCGACAGCGAAAAGGCCCTCGTCGCCGAAACCCGCCGTGCTTCCGGCGGTATGGTTCACAAGGCCTACGTCGCCCGCTGAATATCACTGCTTTTGGGAGCGCCATCGCCGGATCTGCGGGCGCTCCAACGGATTCAAGGAGTTAGCCAAAAAGAGAACAAAGTTGGAACTTTCGGATGGACTCTTGGTCGAGTCGGTGGCATGTTCCTCCTACGTTCTCAGTTCAACGGGAACATCAAGGAACAACGGCTTAAACGCCAA
>CAMDMH010000518.1 GCA_945901835.1 Devosia equisanguinis
AATGGCGCTTCAATCGCCGCTTCGATCTGGCCAAGAACATAGAGCGCCTCGCCCGCGTTGCGGTCGCAACCGCGCCACGACCCTACCGGTCGATCGCCGCGGTCAGGCCGGCAGAGGTGATGACGGGGTAATCACGAAGATGCTCTAAAGTCATCAGACTAGCGCAGCTTTATCCGAGCAGTCGAACGCCCGTGGCGTTCGCATCTGATCGGATACTGCTCTAGGGGATCCACGCGTCGCGCTCCCCAACTTATCCACAGCCCCGCGCTTGATCGAGGTCATCTCGTCGTCGCATGAAGCGTTGCAATGGGTGGTGCCTTGCGCGCAATTGCGGGCATGGCTGAGGGCCTGCGGCGTCACGCCCTGGGCGGCCGGCCAATGTCAAACGCGACACCGGCATATAGAATGAGCGCGCTATCCAGCGCGCAGAGGGCACGCCATGAATCGCATCTCGCCGAGCGGAACCAACGCCGCCGTTCCATGTCCGCCGGACGGAGGAGCGAGGACAAGCGCTGGCCGCATCTTGCCGGGATGGTCTTGCGGCCGTACGCAGGCGCCATCTCCCGCGTTGGAGCGCGCGGCCGCGGCCGTGGGCGCGATCGGCTTCGCCGCACTGACGGTGATGGCTATCGAAGCGGCATGGGATACGCCGATGCCGGCGACGGCGAAACCGGCCGGCAACACCGCCGCCCCCTCGGCGAGGCCACGTGCCGCGACAATGCCATTGCCTGCGCGTGAAATCCTCACGGGCGGCTATCTCGGCACGACCTACACGTATCCCAGCACGGTTACGATCAAGAACCCCGGCCGCACCGACATGACCGTCAGCGGTTTTGAATGGGAGGCGAAGCCCTTCAAGAGCCCGATCTATTACGGCCTGCGGGCGACGCAATGGCCCGCCGCCTCGCGGGTCGGCACCATGCTCGATTTCACCCACTCCAAGGCCATCGCGCGCTTCGACGACACCGCGACGTTTACCGGCACACTCGACGGCAAGCCGCTGCCCCCCCGCGCCAAGGTCGGGGAGGTGTTCAAGCACCTCGAGTTCAGCCACGGTCACAACATGCTGACGCTGAACGCGTTGACCCGCCTCGGCAGTTTCCGGCTGCAGCCCTACGTCGGCGCCGGCGCGGGCATCTCCCTGCCGCACACCGAGATCGGCTATCGTAGCCAGAACGGCCGCACTTACGAGTACCAGTACGCAGGGTTGATTGGGCAGGCGCTGGCAGGCCTCGAGGTGCGCATCGGCAATGCCTCGGTCTTCGTCGAGTACAAGCTGACGTACGCGCCCTATGACGTGCCACTATCTGGTGTCGTCGACGGCTGGCTTCTGGTCACCGACTTGTGGCGCCAGATCAAGGCGTGGGCGTCCGGCGAAGCGCCTCCAGGTGGCCGGTTGACGACCCCGCTTCTGAGCCACCACGGCATCGGCGGCGCCATGGTCCGCGTCACCGGAGCAAAGCCCGCGGCTCCGGCCAATTAGAATAGTTGATGCCGAGCGGGTGTCGTAGGTCGGGTCAAGCCCAGACGCGCAGAGCGCGAGCCGGGAGCGACCCGACGTCAACGCGGCACGCCGGAAAATGTCGGGTCGCGGCCAGCGGCCCATTCGCGGCAACACAGCCGGACGGTACGCAAAAACCTCTCCTTGCGTCCCCGGACGAGCGTTCCGACCGCGAGGTCGGAACGTGAAGAGCCGGGGTCTTTACACATTTCAGAAGTGTAAAGGTCCCGGATAGCCTCGCTTCACTCGGCTTCCGGGAACGCAGAGACTTCTATGGTAGCGCGAATGGGCCAGCGGCCTTGACCCGACCTCCGAGGTTGCATCGCTTGTCGAAGGCGCAACTACTTCGCTCGCGCTTGCGGCCCTACCGGCTCATCCTCGGTCGCCGCGTCGAGCACGGGCGACGCGAGCCGCTCGCGGCAGAACGCTGACAGGTGATCGATGAACGCGCGCAGCCGCGGCATGGCATGCTTGGTGTTCGGATAGAGCGCCCAGATCGCCGCTTCGGTGCCCAGTTCGAATTCCGGTAGCACACGGATGAGGCGGCCTTGCGTCAGCTCGTCCAGAACCGCGATCTCCGAGGTTCTGAGCAGTCCCGCCCCTTGATCCGCCGCCATCTGCAGGAACGCGCCGTTGTCCGAGAACAATCGGCCGGCAGCACGAACGTTGATGCGCGCCTCGCCGCGAATGAGCGTCCAGTTGCGCTGCTCGCCGTGGATCAGGCAGGCGTGGTTCTCGATGTCGGCAGCCCGCTGCGGACTACCCGCGCGCTCGATGTAGCCCGGCGCTGCGACGAGAATGATCCGGTCGGACGCCAGCCGCTTCGCCTTCAGCGTGCTGTCCGGCAGCGTTCCGAACCGGATCGCGACGTCGTAGCCCTGCTCGTGCAGATTGACGACATGGTCGGAGACGTCGACGTGGACCTCGATGCCCGGAAACGCCGTGACGAAACTCAAGATCGCCGGCGTCACGATCTGCCGCGAGAGGATCGCGGGCGCTGCGATCGTGATGCTGCCTGCCGGCTGCGTGGAATTGGCCGACAGCTCGCCCTTAGCGAGATCCATCTCGGCCAGGATTCGCTCCGTGCGCTCGAGGAACATCCGGCCTTCCTCGGTCAGGCGGCTCGACCGCGTGGTGCGGTCGATCAGGCGCACGCCAAGCTCGTCCTCCAGCGCCTGGATGCGCTTGGAGACGGTGCCGGCGGAAACGCCGAGCGCGGCGGCCACGGAGCTGAGGTTCTGCACCGCCGCCACGCGCGCAAAAATCGTGAGGTCCTTGATGTCCATTTTTACGCCGTTACTGCAAGTCCAGGGCTGCGTTCGTTCCGATCGGTGACGGGGATGCGAGGGGGGATGCCGACGATCGGCGTGCTGCAAGCCTGCCGCCACGCCAGGGGCTCGCCACTTTTCGACTTCCCCCCAAGGCCTCGCGAGGCCTCCGGCGTATGCGCCGATCCGCCGGCACTGCCGACGATCCGGTCCCGCCCGCGCGCCCGTTCGCAGCCACTTCGGACGCTCACAGTAGCCCCTGTCGCACGGCTGTCATCCCCGAAAACCAGCCTGTGAATAGGGCGGTTGCGGTGCGTGCAACAACGCAACACGCGACATGGCGTCGATTGACAATCCGGATACGGATAGAACGCCTGCGGCGGACTATCCGCCGTGCGTGCGCCGAGCGCACCATGGCTCCCGGCGACGAGCACCGGGATGACGTGCGTGAATTGAATTGCCCAGCCGGTCGGGTGCGGAAGGCTTCAAAACCGCTTCAGCAGTCGCTCGATGTAGTCGAGTTCCAGTGTCGGGCGCAGCGGATCGCTGAGGCGCTTGCGCAGCTCTTCGAGGATCTCTCGCGCCCGCTGCGTGTCGACTTCGTCGGGCACCTTGACGCTGGTGCCGAAGTCCGGACCTTCCGAGCGCTGCGGACGTCCCAGCGGATCGCGCGGCACTTCGCCGGCAGGACCTTGGCCGACTTGCGGACCCAACTGCCGCATCATCTGCTCGGCCATTTCGCGCGCACCTTGGCGGAGCTGCTCGAGCGCTCGGCCCTGCTCCCGCGTCGCCTGATCGAGATCGCCGCGTTCGAGTGCGCGCTCAGCGTTCTCCATCGCCTCGGCAGCGCCGTTGAACTGTTCGGGCGCACGCTGGCCGAACCGGCGCATACCATCGCGCATCCGGCCGAGGTCGTCACGAAGCTGGCCTTGCCGCTGCCCCAGTGCGCCGCCGCGGCCCTGACCCTGCTGCTGGCCCTGACCCTGTTGACCCTGGCCTTGCTGACCTTGGCCCTGCTGGCCCTGGCCGGGTTGCTGC
>CAMDMH010000519.1 GCA_945901835.1 Devosia equisanguinis
ACTACGTGGTCATCGAGCCGGGCGTCACGACGTTCAAGGAAAAGCAGCTCCTGTCCGAGGAGCAGTACAACGCCGCCATCGACGAGTTCGGTCCGGACAGCTTCACCGCCGGCATCGGCGCCGAAGCGATCCGCGAGCTGATGTCGGGCATGGATCTGCCCAAGCTGCGCGAGGAGATCCGTCAGGACATCATCGAAGCGACCACCGAGCTGAAGCCCAAGAAGCTCGCCAAGCGTCTCAAGGTGATCGAGGCCTTCATCGAATCCGGCAATCGTCCGGAGTGGATGATTCTGACCGTCGTGCCCGTGATCCCGCCCGAGCTGCGCCCGCTGGTGCCGCTCGACGGTGGCCGCTTTGCCACGTCCGATCTCAACGATCTCTATCGTCGCGTGATCAACCGCAACAACCGCCTCAAGCGGCTGATGGAGCTGCGTGCGCCGGACATCATCATCCGCAACGAGAAGCGGATGCTGCAGGAGTCGGTCGACGCGCTGTTCGATAACGGCCGCCGTGGCCGCGTCATCACTGGCGCCAACAAGCGTCCGCTGAAGTCGCTCGCCGACATGCTCAAGGGCAAGCAGGGCCGCTTCCGCCAGAACCTGCTCGGCAAGCGCGTCGATTACTCGGGCCGTTCGGTGATCGTCGTCGGTCCCGAACTCAAGCTGCATCAGTGCGGCCTGCCCAAGAAGATGGCGCTCGAGCTGTTCAAGCCGTTCATCTACGCGCGGCTGCAGACGCTCGGCCAGGCCGCTACCGTCAAGCAGGCCAAGAAGCTCGTCGAGAAGGAGAAGCCCGAGGTTTGGGACGTCCTCGACGAGGTCATTCGCGAGCATCCTGTGATGCTGAACCGCGCGCCGACGCTGCATCGCCTGGGCATCCAGGCGTTCGAGCCAACCCTCATCGAAGGCAAGGCGATCCAGCTTCACCCGTTGGTCTGCGCCGCGTTCAACGCCGACTTCGACGGCGACCAGATGGCCGTGCACGTTCCGCTGTCCCTCGAGGCACAGCTCGAAGCGCGCGTGCTGATGATGTCGACCAACAACATCCTTCATCCCGCCAGCGGCGCACCTATCATCGTGCCCTCGCAGGATATCGTTCTCGGCCTCTATTATCTGTCGCTGATGCGTGACAAGGAGCCGGGCGAAGGCATGGTGTTCGGCTCCATCTCGGAGATGCATCACGGGCTGAGCGCTGGTTGCCTCACGTTGCACGCCAAGATTCGCGCGCGCTATCACTCGCTCGACGACGCTGGCAACCCGCTTGTCGACGTGGTCGAGACGACGCCGGGCCGCATGCTGCTCGGCGAAGTTTTGCCGAAGATCGCGGGCGTGAAGTTCTCGCTCGTCAACCAGCTGCTGACCAAGAAGGCGATCTCCGGCCTGATCGACGCCGTCTACCGCAGCTGCGGTCAGAAGGAGACGGTCATCTTCTGCGATCGCATCATGGCGCTTGGCTTCCATCACGCGTTCAAGGCCGGCATCTCGTTCGGCAAGGACGACATGGTGGTGCCCGACACCAAGGCCGCGACCATTGCAAAGACCGACGAACTCGTCGCCGAGTTCGAGCAGCAGTACAACGAAGGCCTGATCACCAAGGTCGAGAAGTACAACAAGGTCGTGGACGCCTGGTCGAAGTGCACCGATCAGATCGCCAAGGACATGATGGAGCGCATTTCCGGCGTTCAGGTCGACGAGAACGGGCGCACGCGTCAGATCAACTCGATCTACATGATGAGCCACTCGGGTGCCCGTGGTTCCCCGACCCAGATGCGTCAGCTAGCGGCGATGCGCGGCCTGATGACGAAGCCGTCCGGCGAGATCATCGAGACGCCGATCAAGTCGAACTTCAAGGAAGGTCTGTCGGTGCTCGAGTACTTCAACTCGACGCACGGCGCCCGCAAGGGTTTGGCCGACACCGCTCTCAAGACGGCGAACTCGGGCTACCTCACCCGCCGTCTGGTCGACGTTGCCCAGGACAGCATCATTCAGGAAGAGGATTGCGGCACCGATCGCGGCATCAACGTGCAGGCCGTCGTCGACAGCGGCAACGTGATCGTCACGCTCGCGGCCCGCGTGCTCGGCCGTACCGCGGCCGAGGACATCACGGGCTCGATCACGAAGCAGGTCATCATCGCCAACGGCGAACTGATCGAGGAGCGTCATGCCGAGTTGATCGACAAGGCGCAGATCCAGGAGATTCGCATCCGTTCGGTGCTGACCTGCGAGACCGAGCCGGGCGTTTGCGGCAAGTGCTACGGCCGCGATCTCGCGCGCGGTACGCCCGTCAATATCGGTGAGGCTGTCGGCGTCATCGCCGCGCAGTCGATCGGCGAGCCGGGCACCCAGCTCACCATGCGTACCTTCCACATCGGCGGCGCCGCCAACGTGGTCGACACCTCGTTCATCGACACCAACTTCAACGGTACGGTGAAGGTCAAGGGCCGCAACGTTCTCAAGGACAGCCAGGGCCGCTTGATCTCCATGGGCCGCTCGATGTCCGTCGTGATCGTGGACCAGTCCGGCAAGGAACTAGCGACCCATAAGATCCCATATGGTGCGCGTCTCCTCGTCGACGAGGGTGACACGGCCAAGCGCGGCACGCGTCTGGCGCAGTGGGACCCCTTCACCCGGCCTATCTTGACCGAGGTGGATGGTGTTGCCGACCTCGAGGACCTCGTCGAGGGCGCCTCGATGCGCGAGCTGACCGACGAGGTGAAGGGCACCTCCAGCCGCGTCGTGCTCGACTGGCGCGCAACACCTCGTGGCTCCGAGCTGAAGCCTGCCATTGTCGTCAAGGACAGCAAGGGCAAGCTGATCAAGCTCGCTCGCGGCGATGCTCGCTACCTGCTGCCCGTCGATGCGATTCTGTCGGTGGACCGCGGAGCTGGGGTGAAAGCCGGCGACGTGCTGGCGCGTATTCCGATCGCGTCTCAGAAGTCCGGCGACATCACCGGCGGTCTGCCGCGCGTGGCCGAGCTGTTCGAGGCGCGTCGTCCGAAGGACCACGCGATCATCGCGGAGATCTCGGGCACCGTGGAGTTCGGTAAGGACTACAAGAACAAGCAGCGCATCAACATCAAGCCCGACGATGAGAGCCAGGAGACGGTCGAGTATCTGATCCCGCGCGGCAAGAGCCTCGCGGTCCAGCACGGCGACCGCATCGAGCGTGGCGAGTATGTCTACGACGGACATCCCGCCCCGCACGACATTCTCGCCATCAAGGGCGTCGAGGAGCTGGCGAACTACCTGATCAACGAGATCCAGGATGTTTACCGCCTCCAGGGCGTGACCATCAACGACAAGCACATCGAGGTGATCGTTCGCCAGATGCTGCAGAAGGTCGAGGTCACGGACACCGGCGAAAGCGACTTGATCAAGGGCGACAACATCGACCGCACGGAGTTCGAGCAGATCCGCCTTAAACTGGACAAGGAGGGCAAACGCGCTCCGACCGCCCAGCCGGTTCTGCTCGGTATCACCAAGGCGAGCTTGCAGACGCGCTCGTTCATCTCGGCAGCCTCGTTCCAGGAGACGACCCGCGTCCTCACCGACGCTGCCGTAAACGGCAAGGCCGACATGCTCGAGGGCCTCAAGGAGAACGTCATCGTCGGCCGCCTCATCCCGGCCGGCACCGGTGGCATGTTGCGCCGGCTGCGCAAGATCGCCGCTAAGCGCGACGAACTCAACGAGAAGACCCTTAAGGAGGGCGGCAAGATCGCCACCTCTGAGCCGGTCCTTCTCGGCATCACCAAGGCGTCGCTGCAGACCCGCTCGTTCATCTCGGCGGCCTCGTTCCAGGAGACCACA
>CAMDMH010000520.1 GCA_945901835.1 Devosia equisanguinis
AACGGCGATGAAAGTTAAGCGGGGCTCCAACCATTGCAATAGAAGAATGAGGGTTCCCCGCAAAGAATTCGCGGGGCTCCGCATTTTGTTGTGGGCAGTGATTTTTCAGGCCGCCTGCAACAGCCCGTCCGTATCGGCCAGTCTGCATCAGTCAGTCTGCATCAGACTTTCTTGCGCAGCGTCGCGACGAAGAAGCCGTCGGTCCCGTGACGAGCGGGCGTCAGCAGCAAGGTGTCGGTGCGGCCGTCGGCCGACACGGGCGGCGGCGACGCGAACGCGGCGGCCCAGGGTTTCGCAAACGGCACGACAGAAAACTGCGGCTGGGCTGCGGTGAAACTCGCGATCGTATCGACGTTTTCCTCGGGCAGCACCGAGCACGTCACGTAGACGATGCGACCGCCCGGCTTGACCGACTTCGCCGCGAGTTCGAGCACCGTCCGCTGCTCGCTCTGCCGTTCGGCCAGATTGGCCGGGCGCACACGCCATTTCGCATCGGGTCGCCGCCGCCAGACGCCGGAGCCCGAGCAGGGCGCATCGACGAGGACGAGATCGAAGCGCGGGCCCATCGCGCCGAGGGCTGCCTCGTCGCCGGCATCGAGCACCTGCACGTTGCGAGCGCCGGCCCGCCTCAACCGCTCGAAGATGGGCCGCAGACGCGCGCGGCTGTCGTCGTAGGCATAGATCTGACCGGTATTCTGCATGACCGCTGCGAGCGCGAGCGTCTTGCCACCAGAGCCCGCACAAAGGTCGAGCACCTGACTGCGAGGCCCGGCGCCTGCGAGGAGAGCTGCGATCTGGCTGCCCTCGTCCTGGATCTCGAACCATCCCTTGCCGTGGCCGGTTTCAGTCTCGACGTTCGGGGTGCGGCCGGAGCCGGAAGGCGCTGGAATTCGAATGCCGATCGGCGACATGGACGTCGCGACGGCCCCGTAACGATCGAGCGCCTTCAGCACCTTTTCACGCTCGGCCTTCAGCGTGTTGACCCGCAGGTCGACCGGTGCGCGCCGGGACAACGCTTCACCTTCGGCGGCGGCACGATCGCCGAAACTGCGGGCGAGCGAGGGTGTCAGCCATTCGGGAAAGTCGCCGACGATGTGAGCGGGAAGACCCTGCTCGATTTCCCGGGAGAGCGCTGCGCGCTCGTCGTCCGTCAGGACCTCGAAGGCGTGCGGCGTGCCGTCCGCCGCTGCGTCGATCTCGGCGACGCTCATTCCGAAAGCGGTTCGGGCTGCAGCCAGGGCCAAGGCGCGCGGCGCGTCGGACCCCATGCGATGGCCGAGCGAGTTCCGCCGCCGCAGGACGTCGAAGACGAGGTTGCCGATCGCGGCGCGGTCGCCGGAGCCTGCAAAGCGATGGCTCTTGCCCCAATCGCCCAGCGCCTCGGCGGCCGGACTATGCCGGGTTTCGATCGCCTCCAGCACTTCTGCTGCGGCTCTTAGTCTGGCTCCGGGCTTCACTGGCTCATCCTTCCAAAACCAGCCACGCGAGATGCCCCATCAGGGCGAGCGTGGCCAGAAAACTGATCGTATAGACCTGACCGCGAAGAGCGACGTTGTCCGTCATCGTCTGCACGGAGGTGTGAATGATTCTACCGGCCAGGAAGATCCAGGCTGCCGCGACGTCGAATGGTCCGACGGCTCCCACCCACAGCAGCACCGCGGCTGCAAAGTAGGCGAACATCGGCGCTTCGAACTGGTTGGCGAGGTTCCGCCGGACGCGCGCTGCAGCCGGCGGATCGCCGGACGACTTCACGAAATCGCCGACGACGGCCTTGCCGGCCCGTACCGCCGTCATCCGCTGATAGGTGAGAAGCACGTAGAGAGCAACCACGAGCGCGAAATGGCCGACGAATGCCAGCAGGAAAAGACGCTCTGGCGCACGCATCAGGCAACCTCCAAGAACAGTCGGAAGGCGAGCCAGATCCACAGTGCAACCAAGGTGAATGCACCCACTACGTAGGCACGAAATCTCATCGGCACGTCGTTGCTGGTGACATAGATCCACGCATGGGCGAAGCGGCTGACGACGAAGACCCAGGCGCCCGCGACCAGCACGAAATCCGTTTTCCTCGTCACCAAGGTCAACAGAACCAATACATAAAACAGAACCGGCAGCTGGTACTGGTTGTTGTGCGTATTGGCGATCTGGGTGATGTGGTCGGGCCAGGCGTTCTGACCCAGCGCCACATCCTTCAGCTTGACCTCGCCTCGCCGCAACGCGCCCACGCGCGCCGGTCCCATCCAGAAAAGGAGGGCGAACGTCAGCCCCACTTGCAGGAAGACGGGAAGGAGAAGCAGCTGAAAGAGGCTCATAGACGAACTCCGCACCGATCCGGGGCCATGCGCCACGACGGCCTTCTTGAACCGGGCCGGTGGCCCTGTCCATGCCCCATCCCCCCGGCGGTGCGCTTGCTCTTCAATCCGATGCGGAGCGTCTGAACTGAAACGGCGCCTCCGTCGGGAGACGCCGCTTGGAAGCGCAGTGCATTTTCCTGAGATCACCGCGGCAGGTCGGACCTGCCCATCAGGAACCGATCGATGGCGTGAGCGGCCTGGCGGCCTTCGCGGATCGCCCAGACGACCAGCGACTGGCCGCGCCGGATATCGCCGGCAGCGAACAGCTTCTTCGATCCGGAGCCGCGAATGCGATAGTCGCGCTCGTCCGCGTCGAGGCCCTTGAAGCGCCCACGCGGCACGATTTCGAGCCCGAGTTCCTTCACCACGTCGCCTTCGAGGGGACCGGAAAAGCCCATCGCGAAGAGCACGAGATCTGCCGGCATCTCGCCCTCGGAACCGGGAACAGGCTGCAGCTTGCCGTCGACCTTGACGTACTTCAAGCCGGTGACGACGCCGTCCTTACCGGCGAAGCCGACGGTGTTGATCGAGTATTCGACTTTCGCACCTTCGGCCTGGCTCGAGGACACACGCAACTTCATCGGCCAGTTCGGCCAGGAGAGCCCCTTGTTCTCCATCGCCGGCGGCATCGGCATGATCTCCAGCTGGGTGACGCTCCGGGCGCCCTGCCGGAAGCTCGTGCCGATGCAGTCAGAGCCGGTGTCGCCGCCGCCGATAACGACGACGTGCTTCCCCTTGGCCGAGATCTCCTTGGTCTTCGCCGGCTGCTTCTCACCGCCGACGCGGCGGTTCTGCTGGGGCAGGAAATGCATCGCGAAATGCAGCCCGTCGAGATCGCGGCCGGGCGCCTTCTCGAAAAAGTCGAACGGCTTCTCCGACCCGCCCGTGAGCAGCACCGCGTCGTGGTCGGCATCGAGCTTCTTGATCTTGACGTCCTTGCCGACGTGGATGCCGCAATGGAACGTCACGCCTTCCGCTTTCATCTGCTCGACGCGGCGGTCGATGATCTGCTTTTCCATCTTGAAGTCGGGGATGCCGTAACGAAGCAATCCGCCCGGCTTGGCGTTTTTCTCGTAGAGTTGCACGTCGTGGCCGGCGCGGGCGAGTTGCTGAGCGGCCGCAAGACCAGCCGGTCCCGAGCCGACGATCGCGACCTTCTTGCCGGTCTTCTTTTCCGGCGGCTGCGGCACGACCCAGCCGTTCTCGAACGCCTTGTCGGCGACGGCACATTCGATCGTCTTGATGGTGACGGGCTTGTCGTCGATGTTGAGCGTGCACGATGCTTCGCATGGCGCGGGGCAGACGCGCCCCGTCACTTCGGGGAAGTTGTTCGTCGAGTGCAGGTTGAGCGCCGCCGTCTGCCAATCGCCCCGATAGACCAGATCGTTCCAGTCGGGGATCTGGTTGTTCACCGGGCAGCCGTTGTGGCAGTACGGGATACCGCAATCCA
>CAMDMH010000521.1 GCA_945901835.1 Devosia equisanguinis
GCTGCGAGGTTGAACATCCGCAGCGACTGCTCGGTCGGCGTGACGGTGTCGACGGAGGAATGAAGAAGCAAAAGCGGGTGCGGCGCGATCTTGCCGACGACGTCGTCTGCGGTGAAGTCATACATGCTCTGCGCGGTTTCCGCCGTGAACTCGTCGTGGCTCTTCTCGGCCAGATTGTGCCTGAGATTGCCCGGGATCGGCACGATGTCGTAGCGGCCGACCATCATCGACTTGCCGTTCTTGGCGCGATACTCCTTGCCGTCGGCGAGCATCTTCGTGAACTTGGCCCAGGCTTCGGCGCCGGGGTGCTGGCCCTGGAACTTGATCTTGCCGTTGCCCCAGCCGCCCGAGGAGATGCACGCGCCGATGCGCTCGTCTACGCCAGCCGCATAGACGGCCACCGCTGCGCCGAAGCTGGAGCCGAGCACGCCGATCTTGGCTCCGTCGATTTCGGGGCGGCTCTGCAGAAACGTGACGGCGTTGCGCGTGTCGGCGACCTGTTCCATGCAGATCAGGTTGGCGCGCGTACCTTCGCTTTCGCCGCAGCCGCGCATGTCGAAGCCGAGCGCGGCATAGCCCCACTCGTTCAGCATCTTGCAGGGGATCTTGACGTTGTCCGACGTCTTGTTGGAGCCGAAGCCGTGCAGAACCATGATGCACGGCAGCTTCTTGCCCTTGGGCGCATTGTCGGGAAGGCAAAGCACGCCCGAGATCTTCAGGCCGTCGGACATGAACGTCACATTCTCTTGCATTGCAGGCTCCTGTTGAATCCCCCTCCCCTTGTGGCGAGGGGATAGAGGTGGAGGTGATTAAGGACGGTTCCGCAAATGCTGCTTCACCCCACCCTCGCCCCCTCCCCATCAAGGGGAGGGGAGATCACTTCGCAAGTTCGGCGACTTCCTTCGGGGTGGCAATGACTTTTGCGGTCACGCGGGTCAGCACTTCCCAGTTGGTGGGTTCGAGCGGCAGGTTCTTCTTCTTCGCGTCGGCGATCAGCTCGGGATCGCGCATCGTATCATCGAAGGCCTTGCGGAGCAGCGCCACACGGTCTGCGGGAACGCCGGGGGGCAAGAAGAAGGCGCGGCCGAATGCGGCTTCGGCTGATATGAACTCGGCGGCCTGCTTGGCTTTCGGATCGGTGACGAACTCGGCGAGGGTCGGCACGTCCTTGTTGCCGGGATCGCGGTCGATCGAGGCAAACACGATGGGCTTGATCTTTTTCGTCTTGATCTCTTCGGGGAGCGCCAGCTCGACCGAAAGCCACGAGCCGCCGCGGACTTCGATCTCGCCGCGCTGCATGGCGAGGTTCAGGTCGGCCGTGCCCTTGTAGCCAGAGACGATCTTGAACTTCGTGCCGGCGAAGCGGTTCAGGAAGCTCGGCATGATGAAGGTCGGCGAGGAGGGGCCTGTCGCGCCGGCGATGGCTTCGGTGAGCTTCGTAGCCTCGACCGATTGCGCCTTCGCCGTGTGCCAGACCGCGAGCATGTTGCGGATGGTCGACATGTTGCCGACCCAGTTCCAAGTGCGGGCGTCGTAGCGGGCGAACTCGGGATTGATGACTTGCGCGAGCACGATGGTCTGCTGCGTCATGGCCATTGTCAGGCCGTCCTTGGTGACGGTGTTCTGCATCCGGATAGCCGTGTCGAGGCCGCCGCCCTGGCCGCCCATCGTCTGCACGATGATGTTCGGCGTGCCGGGGATGTGGCGTTTCATGTGCTCGGCGAGGACCTGCGCATAGGGCACGAAAGAGCCGCCTTCGCCGGCGCCAACGAGGATCGATATGGTGCGGCCCTTGTAGAAATCGGCGTCCTGAGCGGCGGCGGCAGCGGGCAGTATGGCAGCCAACGCGAAAGCTGCGCCGACTGTTGCGCGAAGCATTGTTTCCTCCATCATGGAAAGCAATCCAGGCCCAGGGGGCCGTCGCGGCGCACCATAGCGGATCGGGGCCATGCCGCAAGAAGGCACCTGCGGCGGCTCACTTGCAACTTCGGGCCGCTCAATTGACTGGCCGACACGGCGAGCCATTGTCAGGGGGGAGTGCGGCTGCGAGAATGCGGCTTTGATAGTAACCGCGAGGGGGCCATGGCCAGCCAGCAGCGTATTGCGCTCATCATCGGCAACGGCAAGTATCAGAACAGCCGGCCTCTCGCGAACCCGGTCAACGATGCCGCCCTCATCACACGCCGATTCCTCGATCTGGGATACGAGGTCGTTGGCGGGGCCACCAGCAGCCACTACGAAACGGGGCTGACGGCGGGCATGGATCTGGCGTCCGTGCAAATGGCGGCGTTGATCGGCGAGTTCATCTCGAAGGTGCAGCCGGGCGCCACGGCCGTCATGTATTATGCGGGGCACGGACTGCAGGTGGAGGGCAGGAACTACCTCGTTCCCGTCGACGATACGCTCGACCGCAGCTTGCCCAATTTCGGGCTGGTCGAGATCAAGCCACGCATCGAGACACTCGTTTCCCGAGTCTGTGAAGACGGCGTCGCCGTCGTGCTGCTTGATGCGTGCCGCGACGACTCGATGACCAAAGAGCAGCGCAAGCGCCTGCTCGATCTGTTCGATCCGGCCGACAGGGCCGAGCACGGGCAGGAGCAGGAGCAGGAGGCGTCGTCGACGCGCAGCCGCGGCGGGCTTTCGACGATCAAAATCGCGCCCACATCGGGTGGCGGGCGCACGTTCGTCGGTTTTGCGACGGCGCCGGGCGACTACGCCTATGACGGCAAGCAAGGCTCCATCAACTCGCCATTCGCGCGGGCGCTGGGCAAGCATCTGGCGATCCGCGGTCTCGAGATCGAGCAGCTCTTCGACCGCGTGGCGCTGGACGTGCGCGACACCGTGCTGCTGGAGCATGGCAAGATCCAGGATCCGTGGAGCGAGACGAACCTCAGCCGGCCGCTCTACCTTCATCCCAGCAGCGGATTGCCGATCATCGTGCTGGGACTGCTGGGCGGACTTGCAGGGCTCGGCATCTGCGCCACGATCTTCGACGCCAACGGGATGGCCGAAGTTAGTGGCCGGCCGTGGGTCTGGTTTGCCGGCCTGTTCTTTGGTCTGGTGGCGACCTTCGGCACATTGAAGTGGGGATCGGGACGTCCGTTCGATTTGTTTCTGACGCTAGTAGGGCCAGCGATCGGTTATGCCCTGGCGCTGGCGATCATGAAGATCATTCCCGAGACGACGTCTTGGAACATCGCATCGCGAGCGGGCCCAGCCAGTGAAACGGCTGGTACGGTCTACATGACCGTCACGCTGCTCGGCGGCGCGTTGTATCTTGCCGGGATCACGCGACTTTGGATGGCTACTCCGCCTGCCTGGCCCCGGACACCTTTGCAGTGGCTCAATCGAATCCTGACCTGGGCGTTGCCGTTTATCGTCGTGGGCGGGCTATTGCTGCTCGAATCCTACATTTCAAGGACCAATCCGCTGCTCACGGCGCTGGCGCTGTTCACGGTGATGGGCGGCGTCATCTATGCGATGAGCGTTGCGCTCGCGTGCCGGGCGCAGCGGGGGCTGTTTGCTTTTTTCGGACCGATTACCGGTGGGATCAGCGTCGGTCTCCTGATGGCCGTGCTGTTTGCCGTTTACGCTTCGCTCAGCAGCAGTTTGGGGATGAACCAGGCTCAATCGCTGCCGCTGCTGATCGGGTTCGGTGCTTTCTGGCATCTGCTGCTCGGCGCGCAACTCGGCTATTGCTTCGCCTACTACGGTCCCGATCACGAGCGGGTGCGTTGAGAAGCTTGGGCGAGGAGGTCGCCGTGACGAGCATGCGATGAGCGAGCCGAGCATTGCACCGGCC
>CAMDMH010000522.1 GCA_945901835.1 Devosia equisanguinis
ACGGACCCATCGAGGGCATCAACAGCCTCGTCCAGGCCGCCAAGGCAAAGGCGCGCGGATACCGAAACCGCGAGACATTGAAGGTCGTCACCTACATGATCGCCGGCAAACTCGATCTCAGGCTACCCACTTGAAACGTCGGGGAGCCCTAATATCATGTGGGGAACTCCAGTCGCCGGTAGAGAGGCCCCATGCACGACGATGACGTTGCAGTTCCGCAACAGACGGAGGTGTTCCCCTGACTGGAGCTAAACTAATCCAGTGCCCGAGAACTATAAAAGGCTACACGGTGGGCTCAGTCGTGTCCGGTCATCAGTCTCATGTCGCTTCGTTCAACAGTTGCGCTTTGTCTTTTGGCGCTCGGCCTCGCGTTGGCGGGCTGCTCCGCTCGCCCGACGAGCGAAGCGCTCGTGCCTGTTGCTCATGCGCCCAGCTTCACCTCCAAGGTGCGGCTTCTTGTTGCGACGACGCGGGCGCGCGGCACGCCGAGCGATCCCGATGCCTTCGGCGCCGCGCGTTCTGAGACCGTCAATCACGCGGCTTTGACGATCTCCATTCCCCGCCATCACAAGCCCGGCCAGATCGAGTGGCCCGATCAGGTGCCTGCCGATCCCGCTTTCCACTTCCTGACCACCGACCGCAGCTTCCTAAGTCCTCAGGCGTTCGGCGACGAAGTGAGGCGGAGCGTTCAAGCGGGACGGGGCGAGCGCGGCTCGGTGCTCGTGTTCGTGCACGGCTACAACACGCTCTACGAAGAGGCGGTTTATCGTTACGCGCAGATCGTTCACGACTCCGGTTTCTCCGGCACAGCGATCCTGTTCGCGTGGCCATCACGCGGTAAGGCCCCGCTCTATCTCGCCGACCGCGACGCCAGCACCTACTCACGCGACTATTTCGAGCGGACGCTGGTGCAGATCGCGAGCGTCTCCGGAGTGCGGGAAATCAACATCCTCGCCCACAGCATGGGCAGTTGGCTGACAGTCGAGGCGTTGCGGCAAGCGCGCTTGAAAGGTAACGGCTCGTTCAACGGAAAGCTGGGCGACGTGATCTTGGCTTCCCCCGATCTCGACGTCGGCGTGCTGCGCACACAGCTCGATGTGATCGGGGCGCTGAAGCGGCCAATGGTCATCCTGGCGTCCAAAGACGACAACGTACTGGCTCTTTCATCGTTCCTCTCCGGCGGGGTGGAGCGCGCCGGCAACATCTCGGTCGACAGCAAGGACGTGATCGACGCGGCGCAGCGCTACAACGTCCGGATCGTCGATCTCTCGAAGGTGGACGACGGCACGAGCGCACATCATGCGAAATTCGCGGAATCGGGCGCGGTCATCGCCGCGATCGGACGCGGTCTGAAGGCGGACGCTGCCGACAAGTCGTCGCATTCCGTGGTCACGGCCGTGACCAATGTCGGCGCGAGCCTGCTGGCACTGCCCGCGGCCATCGTCGGGGCCGGCGTTCCCGGCCAGTAGCTTCCATAAGCGTCGCAGTGGGTTGCATACCCCGGCACGGCAGCGGGCAAGGCAATTGCGTTCTTCCGTCATCCCCGCCAAGTGAGCGGCGCTACAGCCGCGAACGCGAGCCGGGACCCAGCCCGAGAAGTGTGCGAAGCACACAAAATGGCAACCTTTGGAAGTGAGCCTTCGGCGCTCCTTTCGCTGGGCCCCGGATCTTCTTCGCCGCCGTGACGCGGCTCGTCGTCCGGGGTGACGCGCTGAATTGAATTGCCGGTGGTACCGGGACCGTGAGGGCCGCTCAGCATTTGAACTCCCTTTCCCCAAGTGCCAATGTGGCCGCCGAACCGAACCTTTTGGGGCCCTCGATGTCTCGCGCCAATCTGCCGCTCTCCCGCTTCACGGTGCTCGATCTCACGCGTGTGAGATCGGGGCCGACCGCCATGCGGCAGCTCGCCGACTGGGGCGCGCGGGTGATCAAGATCGAGCTGCCGCTCGACCGCGCGGAGGAGGACAACTTCACCGGCGACCGGCATTCCTCGGATTTCCAGAACCTGCACCGCAACAAGGAGAGCATCACGCTCAACCTGAAAGCCCCGGAAGCGCGTGAGATCATGCGCCGCCTCGTCTTGAAGGCGGACGTGGTCGCCGAGAATTTCAGGCCCGACGTGAAGAACCGCCTGAAACTCGATTACGAGACGCTGGCCGCCATCAATCCGCGTATCGTCTACGGTTCGATTTCCGGCTTCGGCCAGAATGGCCCCTATGCGCGGCGGCCGGGCGTCGATCAGATCGCGCAGGGCATGAGCGGCATCATGTCGGTGACGGGCGAGCAAGGCCGAGGCCCCATGCGCGTCGGCGCTGCGATCGGCGATATCTCCTCCGGCCTCTATCTGTCGTTCGGTATTCTGGCGGCGCTGCTCGAGCGGGAGACGTCGGGCCGAGGCCAGTGGGTCGATACCTCGCTGATGGAATCGCTGATCGCGATGATGGATTTCCAGTCGGCGACTTGGCTCGTGGACAAGAAGGTGCCGCAGCAGCAGGGCAACGATCACCCGAAGTCGATGCCGACCAGCGCCTTCGCGACGACCGACGGTTTCGTCAACATCGGCTGCGGTGACCAGACGCGATGGGAGCGGGTAGCGCGCGCACTCGGCCTCGCGGACCTGATCGCACGGCCGGAGTACAGAACCGGTGCCGACCGCAGCAAGAACCGCGAGAAGCTCAAGGCCGAGCTGGGCGCCGTATTCAAGACGAATACCATGAACCATTGGGTGGAGATGCTGAACGAGCAGGGCGTGCCGTGCGGCCCGATCTATTCGGTCGACAAGGTGTTCGCCGACCCCCAGGTGAAACATCAGGGCATGGCGGCTGCCGTGACGCACCCCGTGCTCGGCGAGATCGAGCTCGTCGGTCAGCCGATCCACATGTCGCGCACGCCCTGGAAGATGCGCTCGGCAGCACCCGAAGCCGGCGAGCAGACCGAGGCGATCCTGGCGGAGATCGGGTATTCGGAAGCGGAGATTGCGGCGTTGATCGAAGCGAAGGTGGTTTGAATGCACTCTCCCCTCCCGCGATGGGGAGGGGAACAAGTGCCGCAAGATAGGAAGCCAATCTCATGCAACTCACCACCGACAAGATGCTCGCCAGCAAGGATGGCGCAATCGGCTGGATGACCTTCAACAATCCGGCGCGGCACAATGCGCTGTCCTACGAGATGCGGCTCGCCGCGCTGCAGATCTTGGAAGAGTTCGAGAAGGACGACGCGATCCGCGTGATCGTAATGACCGGGGCGGGCGAGAAGTCGTTCGTGTCCGGCGCGGATATCTCGCAGTTCGACAAGATGCGCGACACCGCTGAACAACAGGCGGAATACGATCGCGTTTCCCAGGCGATGCAGGCGAAGCTCACGACGTTCGGCAAGCCGCTGATCGCGATGATCCGCGGCTACTGCATCGGCGGCGGCTTGCAGACCGCGCTGACCGCTGATCTGCGAATCGCATCCGAGGATTCGCAGTTCGCGGTTCCTGCCGGCAAGCTCGGCATCGCATATACCTGGAACAGCGTCGCCAAGCTCGTGGAGACGGTCGGCCCTTCGACTGCCAAACACATCCTGTTCACCGCCAAGCGCTTCCCCGCCGCCGAGGCGCTACGTTGGGGCCTCGTCAACCAGGTGGTGCCTGCCGCCGAACTGGAAGAGACCGTGCGCGACCTCGCCAACACGATCGCGGGGAATGCCCCGTTGAGCCTCGTCGCCGCCAAGCTGGCTGTGAACGAGCTGGTGAAAGACCCGGCCGACCGCGACGAGGCCGGCGCGAGGGCCGCTGCCGCACGCGCCATGGGCAGCGAGG
>CAMDMH010000523.1 GCA_945901835.1 Devosia equisanguinis
CGCCCTTGGGCGCACCGGTCGTGCCGGACGTGTAGAGAATGTAGAGTGGATCGGTGGCGGCGACGGCAACGCAGCCGGCTTTGCGGCCGCCCTTCTTCGCTTCGTCGACGAGTTGCTGCCAGTCGTGATCGCCGGCGCCCATCTGCGCAGTCGCCTGCGGACGCTGCAGGAGCAGGGTGCGCTGTGGCTTGAAGCTCGCAAGCTCGATCGCCTTGTCGAGCAGCGGCTTGTACGGGATGACGCGACCCGGTTCGATGCCGCACGACGCGGCCATGATGAGGCAGGGTTTGGAATCGTCGATGCGGGTCGCAAGCTCGGGCGCTGCAAAGCCGCCGAACACGACCGAATGGATCGCGCCGATGCGCGCGCAGGCCAGCATCGCCATGACGGCTTCGGCGATCATCGGCATGTAGATAACAACGCGATCGCCCTTGCGGACGCCGAGGTCGTGCAGCACGCCGGCCAGCGTCGCCACCTCGTTCGTCAACTCGGCATACGTGTAAGATTTGCTCGACTTGGAATAGGCGCTGTCGAAAATCAGCGCCTTCTGGCTGCCGCGACCGCGTTCCACGTGACGGTCGAGACAATTGTAAGCGGTGTTGCACTCCGCGCCGGCGAACCAGCGGCCGTATTCGCCCATGTAGGGATCGAAAACCTTGTCCCAGAGCTTGTACCAGGAAATGTCCTTGGCCACGTCCGCCCAGAAGGCCTCGGGGTCCTTCTGCCAGTTCGCGTAAACCTCGTGGTATCGGCTCATCGATTCCTCCTACATGCATTAGGCCGGCCCACACCTTCCTCGATGGGACCGTCCCGCGAATGCACTATGCGACAGGCCGCCCCAATCAGCCAACTCGACGAAGGCCGTAAGCCCAACGGCTGCGTGCACAGTCGCTGGAGGCGAGCTGACCTGCGACGAGATGGAGGCCGGCGAACCGGACTGAAGATCGCCATTCGGGTCGCTTCGGTAAGGGGATTGCCCTAGAAATTCAGCTCCGGTCTCGCGACCTTCAGAAAAATCACGACAGCGCCGAGAGATGATCACCGATCCCTGGTTCTATGCCGCTGCCATGATCGGCACATTCCTGATCGGGATGTCGAAGAGCGGGTTCATGCCGGGCATCGGCGCGCTCGGCGTGCCGTTGATGGCGCTCACCGTATCACCGGTGCAGGCTGCGGCCATCCAGTTGCCGCTGCTCGTCGCGACCGACATCATCGGGATCTGGAACTACCGGCGCACCTCCGACTGGGCCAACCTGAGGCTGCTGATCCCCGCGGCGTTTCTCGGCGTGATCGCGGGCTGGGCGACGGCCGCCTGGGTGACGGAAGCGCACGTGCGCATCATGGTCGGTCTGATCGGCGTCGTGTTCACGCTGAACTACTGGTTCGGCAAACAGCCGGCGGCGGGTGCGCAGCCGATCGGCCCAGACCGTGTCCGCGCGACGTTCTGGGGTGGGCTCGCGTCGTACACGAGCTTCTTTGCGCACGCTGGCGGGCCGCCCTATTCGGTCTACATTCTGCCGCAGCGGCTCGAGAACACCCTCTATGCCGGCACCACGATCATGTTCTTTTCGCTCGTCAATGCGCTGAAAGTACTTCCCTACTTCATGCTGGGGCAGCTCAGTACCGCAAACGTGGCGACATCGGCGATATTGTTTCCGGTGGCGTGGATTTCGACTCTGATCGGGATCTGGCTCGTGCGCCATGTGCCGGCAAAACCGTTCTACAGGCTGCTCTACGCCTGCCAGTTCGTCGTCTCGGTCAAGCTGCTGTGGGACGGCATATTCCAGGTGTGGCGTTGAGGGCCTGCCGGTATGCCGTGGAAGTTGGGTCGCGGCCGGCAGAAGGAGCCGGCCTTGACCCAACCCACGACGCCGATCGCTCCCAACGTAGGTTGGGTCAAGCGGAGCGCGACCCAACACCCTACGGCTACCCGGATAAGGTTGGGTCATGGCGAGTGGCAAGCATTTCAATCACGAGCCTTCTCGCTCACCTCGCGGAACAGGCGACGGATGAGCTGTGGCAAAGAAGGACCACCGCAGGTGACCTCCGCCACCGGCAGTTTCAAGACGCGCACGCCGATGCCGGCGCGGGCCAGCACGGGATGATGCAGCAGTGCCGTCGACTGGTCGCGCGACACCGGCAAGTCCTCGAGGATGACCACGTCGGGTTTCAGCTTGACGATGGCTTCGAGGGGGGCGCGATCGATGCTCGCTATTCCGAGTGCGGCCGAAGCGTTCGCCAATCCCGCCACCTCCATCGCCGACGAGAGCAGCGTTTCGCGGCCCGATATGAAGCCCCGCCGCTGGATGGCAAGCGCCGTTACCGCTGACCGGCCTTTCCTTGCCGCCACAGCCTCGGAGACGGCGCTGTCGATATCGGCGATCAGCGCCGCTCCCCGCTCGGGCCGGCCGAGGAGTGTCGCCATCCGTTCGATCTCGGACCGCGCGGTGGCGATCGACTGCGGTGGCGCGAACGTCTCGACGCGGACGCCGTTCCCATGGAGCACAGCGCGCGTCGCGCGACCGGAGAAGGCGCCGGCCAGCACAAGGTCGGGTTTCAATTTCAGCACTTCTTCGGCGCTGCCGCGGAGAGAAGGGTAGTTAGCTGCACGGCTGGCGAGATAGGACATCTCGATGTGGCGGGAAAAGCGGCCGAGGCCCGCGATCTGACCCGGATTGCCCAGCGCGAGCAGGAGCTGGTCTGTACAGAGATTGATCGAGACCACGCGTGCAGGCATTTGAGCCCAAACCGCAGACGCCGATGCCAACAGCACAGCCGGCACGATGCAAACGCCCCACGCCGAGCGAAGAGCCCGCGAGCCAGGATGGGTCCGCTTGCCAATACCCCTGAGATCAGCGCACTTGAAGTTCATCTCCCACCCTGACATCGATCTGACACGGTGATGTCAACCGTTTTCGGAGCCACGGCTTGCCCGACGCCCGCGATATCAGACTGATCGCCGGCCTCGGTGCGCTCGGCCTCTTGCTCGCTATGCTGTCACTAGGGCTCGGGCCGGCAGGTCTGTCGTGGAGCCAGGTTGTCGGCGGCCTCTTCGGCTGGGGTGACCCGACCCACGTACTGATCGTAGTTGAGTTGCGCCTACCACGAATGTTGCTCGCAATCATGATCGGCGCAATGCTGGCCTTGGCAGGCGCTGCACTGCAAGGACTGATGCGCAATCCGCTCGCCGCCCCGGACGTGCTCGGCGCCCCGGGTGCGGCCGCATTCGGTGCGGTGCTGGGGATCTCGACCGGGTTTGCCGATGCGCTGTCGTTCACGCTGCCACTGGCATCGATCGGAATGGCGCTCGCTTCGGTCGCGGCATTGATGGCCCTCGCCGGGCCCCGCGCCAACATCGTCACATTGTTGCTCGCGGGCCTGGCGTTGTCGAGCCTTGCTGGCGCACTGATATCGCTGACGCTCAACCTCGCGCCATCGATCTACGCCACGCTCGAAATCACATTCTGGCTGCTCGGCTCCCTTGAGGACCGGAGCTTTCGTCACGTCGCCATCGCCGCGCCGTTCATGGCGGTCGCCGCATGGCTGTTGTTGGCGACGCGGCATCAACTCGCGGCGCTCAGCCTTGGCGAGGACGTCGCCGCGTCGAGCGGCATCAATCTGCAGCGGCTGTCACGGATGACGCTGATCGGTGTGGCGGCAGGCGTCGGCGCCTGCGTCGCGGTAGCCGGCGTGATAGGGTTCGTAGGGCTCGTCGTCCCACATCTGATCCGGCCTCTGGTCGGCCACGATCCCGAGCGCGTCCATGTGCCCGCCATGATCGCGGGCGCCGATCTCC
>CAMDMH010000524.1 GCA_945901835.1 Devosia equisanguinis
TGGCGTTGCCGGCGCGGAGGAAAACGGCGAGGCGGGCCTCGGCCTTCTTCTTCTCGGCTTCGCCGAGCAAGGGAACGATGCGGCGGGCCTGGGCGGCGCGGTCGTTGCGGTCGGCGGTCCAGCGCGGATCGTCCATCATGAGGCGATCGAAGCGCCACTTGTGGTCTTGCGGCCGCAGGAGCTTGCCTAAGCGCTCGAGGAAGGAGGTTTCGAGCGCTGCGCCCAGGGCGTACTCACGCCATGCGGTTCGGGCGTGGGCAGCGGCGGCAGCCTCGTCGCCGTCGGCGAGGTGGGCGGACGCCAGGGCTGCAAAGCCGGCGCCTGTGCGCGGCGGCTCGGTCTTGAACAACTCCTTCGTCGCGCGGGCAGGTCCACTTTCGGCGAACAGCGCTTCCTCGTAGCGCTGTGTCATCAATTCGCGGTTGGGCCATGCCAGGTTCGCGGCGAGGAACTCGCGGTACTCGCGGGCTTCGCCGAGGCCACCGCGCAGGCGATACCAATCGACGATCTTGCGCGCGACCGGCTCCTCGATCTCGTCACGTGCGGTCCTGGCGCCGACATTGTCGATCGCCGCGACACGCGCGAGGGCGCGCTTCAGGCGTTCGATGTCGGTGGGGGAAACGGACTGGTCGCGGACGGCGGCGATGGCGGCGTCGTAGCGCGCGACGTGGGTCTTTTCCGCCTCGTAGGCGCCGGGGCGCGGTGAGGGGATGAGGTTTGATTCCGGTGAAGCTGGTTGCGGCGCGGCTGGATGTGTGGGGGCAGATCCGACAGCAGCCTGCTTTGCCGGCGTCGACTTGGGCGGCGCCGACGGGGCTTGGGCCAATACTCCCTCAGGCATCGAGAGCGCGACGGCGGCTGCCAGCGCGGCGCTGACGCCGTGCGAAGCGTTCCTGGGTGTGCGTGCTGGCGGCATCGGCTCGCTGTCCATCCGCGGCGACGTGGGCGCCGATTTGCGTTAAGCCCTGCTGCGCGCCGCCGTTCCGTTCCGGCGGTCGGCTTGCGAGGTGCGGCGTGAGCGCCTATTGTGATTTGATGAGTGCTCTGGGGTAGGGGTTCGTTTCGGGATCTGTTTCGGATCTGTTTCGAGATCCGGGCGCTGACGGGCAACTTCTGGCAACGCGCGCAAGGTAGCAAGCGGGGTTGGCGCCATCAAGGCAGATACGTCACGCGGGGGTGCGATTGCATCTGTCGCGGCGCACGGTCTGCCCGCTTTGGTCCGCATGCTGCTGAACGAGAAGCAATAAGATCGGCATGTGCGCTCGCTCCTGCGAGCGCACCACAAACTGGTTCCCCACTCGGGCTCAGGCCCGCTTCGGGCTGATAGGCGAGGCTGCGCATGTTCAAGGGATCGTTCACCGCTCTCATCACGCCGTTCAAGGGTGGTAAGGTCGACGAGGACGCGTTTGCGAAGCTGGTCGAGTGGCAGATCAAAGAGGGCACGCACGGGCTCGTTCCGTGCGGGACGACCGGCGAGAGCCCGACGCTGTCCACCGAGGAGCACAAGCGCGTCATCGAGCTGTGCGTCGAGGTTGCGAAGAAGCGGGTGCCGATCGTGGCAGGCTGCGGCTCCAATTCGACGGAGGAAGCGATCGATCTCACGCGCTTCGCCAAGGAAGCTGGCGCAGACGCGACGCTGCAGGTCATGCCCTACTACAACAAGCCGACGCAGGAGGGCCTCTACCTCCATATGAAGGCGATCAACGACGCGGTCGACCTGCCGATCATCCTCTACAACGTGCCGGTGCGCACGATCACCGACATGTCCGTCGCCACCATGGCGCGCGCCGCCAAGCTGAAGAACGTGGTCGGCGTCAAGGACGCGACGGCGAATGTCGCGCGCGTCACGCAGCAGCGCAACGCCTGCGGCGAGAGGTTCGTTCAGCTTTCGGGCGAGGACGGGACCTGCCTCGGGTTCATGGCGCACGGCGGCGTCGGCTGCATCTCGGTGACGTCGAACATCGCACCGAGGCTGTGCTCGGATTTCCAGAACGCCTGCCTCGCCGGTGACTGGAAGAAGGCGCTGGTGTTGCAGGACAAGCTGATGCCGCTGCACGACTCGATGTTCTGCGAGACAAATCCGGCGCCGGTGAAGTACGCGGCCTCGCGGCTCGGCCTGTGCGCCGAGGACTGCCGTCTGCCGCTGGCGCCGCTGACGGATGCTTCGCGCAAGGTGGTCGATCAGGCGCTGGCGGACATCGGCCTTACCAAGCGGGCCGCCGCGGCGGAGTGAATGTCTTAGGTTGGGTCAACCCCGGACGTGCATGGCGCGAGCCGGGGGCGATCCAACATCCAAATCATCGCGAACAATGTTGGGTCGCGGCCAGTGGCCCATCCGCGCTAACATAGAAGTTTCTGCGTTCCCGGAAGCCGAATGGAGCGAGGCTATCCGGGACCTTTACACCTCTGAAATGTGTAAAGACCCCGGCTCTTCACGTTCCGACCACGCGGTCGGAACGCTCGTCCGGGGACGCAAGGAGAGGTTTTTTCTTACCGTCCGGCTACGTTAGCAACTATGGGCCAGTGGCCTTGACGCAACCTACGTGAACTGCTGGCGCCCCGTCTTTTCCGCGTCTACACTCGGCCTCGAAACGACAAGGTCCGGCGGCCGTCGAGGTGCGCCGCGTACTGTTCTGCGAGGGAGTGAGATGGCTCGAAAGCACCACGTCAATACCGTCATCAATGGCGATGCGGTCGATTTTCTTTGCGAGCCGCAGCAGACGCTGTTGGATGTGCTGCGCGACGAGCTCGAGCTGACCGGCACCAAGGAAGGTTGCTCGACGGGCGACTGCGGCGCCTGCTCCGTCATGGTCGACGGTGCGCTCGTGTGCTCGTGCCTGATGCTCGGCGTCGAGGCACAGGGGACGAAGATCGACACGGTCGAGGGCATGGCGAAGGGCGAGGACCTGCACGTGCTGCAGCGCAAGTTCATCGAGCATGTCGCGCTGCAATGTGGGATCTGCACTCCGGGGCTTTTGATTGCGTCGCGCAATCTGCTCGAGCGTAACAACGATCCGACCGAGGAAGAGGTCCGCTACTTCCTCGCCGGCAACCTGTGCCGCTGCACGGGTTACAACAACGTCGTCGACGCCGTCATGGCTGCCGCGAAGGAAATGCGCGGGGCTTAGCGCAGTAGGGCGGGTCAGCGCATCTGCGCGCAACCCGCCGGCATCTGGGTGATACCTCGGCGGGTTGCACGGCAAGGGCCGTTTTCCCGCCCTACGAACAGCACACGATCCTGGAGTACGTCGCATGGGCAAGGCACCGACACCGTTCGGCACGGCACTCAAGTACGAGAAGAAGAACCTGAAGATCGTCGGCGGCAATCCGAACATGCGTTCGGACGTGATCGACAAGGTGACGGGGCGGGCACGCTATGCGGCGGACATCAACCTGCCGGGGCAACTCGTCGGCAAGGTGCTGCGCTCCAAGCATGCGCATGCGCGCCTGATCTCGATCGACACGAGTGCCGCCGAGAAGCTGCCGGGCGTGAAGGCGGTCGTCACGCGCGACGATTTCCCGGACATGCCGATCCTGCATGCGGCGTCGGGCGAGCTGATGATCAACTTCCGGGACGTGACGCGGGGCATGATGGCGCGCGAGAAGGTCCTCTACGACGGGCATCCCATCGCTGCGGTCGCGGCGACGTCGGAGTCGATCGCGAAGGCGGCGTTGAAGCTCATCAAGGTCGAATTCGAGGTGCTGCCGCACGTGATCGACGTGGAAGCGGCGATGAAGCCGGACGCGCCGCTGTTGCACGAAGACCAGATCACGAAGGGCGTCACGCCGCCG
>CAMDMH010000525.1 GCA_945901835.1 Devosia equisanguinis
ATGCTCAGCCCCTTCTGGAACTGCACCTTGTTGCGTGGCATGTCGGCCTCCCGTCCGGCGTCGGAAGACCGCGTAACAAGCGGATGTGGCGGCATAGAGGTCATGACGGGGTAATCAAGTCCGCACTTGTCTGCGGCCGCCTGATCGCGTTTGCCGATGCTTAGGGCGGTATCTTGCCGTAAAACCGGCGACGTAGACATAGGGAGCGCACATGCAGATAGACTTGCCTGAAGTTCTGGCCGAGGTGACGGCCGAATTCGAACGCTACGAGCGTGCGCTGATGGCGAACGACGTCGATGGGTTGACGGCGCTGTTCGCGGACGATCACCGTACGATCCGCTACGGCGCGGCCGAGATCCTCTACGGGGCGAAGGAAATCCATGCGTTCCGCGCCGGACGCTCGCCGGCAGGGCTTGCGCGGACGCTGTCGCGTACGGTGATCACGACCTACGGGCGGGATTTCGCGGTGGCGTCGACGCTGTTCCACCGGCCGTCGGTGCCCGGCAAGGTCGGCCGGCAGATGCAGACGTGGGCGCGGCTACCGCAGGGCTGGCGGATCGTTGCGGCGCACGTCAGCATGATGGACGAGGTGTGAGGGTAGGGCGGGTAGGCGCAATCGCGCGCAATCCGCCGGGATGAGTGGAAGCGACGGGTTGCGCGATGCTGGAGTAGCATCGCTTACCCGCCCTCCGGCTTTACGTGCGTTTTTCGTCCGAGCGGGAGAGCCACTGGAAGACCGTGTAGCTGCCGAGCCCCAGCATGATCAGGGCGTTGACGAAGATCAGCAGCCACTTTGCCTGGGTGAGCTGGCTCGCCTGATCGACGACCTTCACGCTGATCCACGGAAAGCTCTCGATCACGCTGCGCAGCATGAAGTTCTCGCCGATGTCGAGCAGGAACTGGACGATGGGGGCCACGAGAAGCAGCTTGCGCACCCACGACGGCATGCCGATCGCGTGATGCTTTTCGGACTGCGTGGCGTAGAGGATGAACAGCACCATGAAGGTGAGCAGGAACAGCGACAGCGCCAGATCGTGCATCGGCATGAAGGTATGCGCGTAGTAGTCGCGGCCCTGGGCACCAAGCGCGCGGAGGTGGTCGCGGACCATCTCGAAGGAGTAGCCGCGGCGGTAGGTATCGAGCAGCAACGGTTTGCCGTTGAAGTAAGTCTGCTCGGCGGCAAGCGATCGCAGCTGCGGAACGGCGTCGAGACGAACCATGAGGAAGGCTGCTATGAGCAGCACGAAGGCAATCAAAAGGTCCCAGAATCTGATCCAGATGCCCAGCCCGTCCGACTTCGTGCTCTGCTCGACCGCCATCACGACACTCCCTGACTTCGGGTACTCGACTGAAGCACTCCGGCTGGGCTTCAGACTGCCGTCCGGAGGCGGCCGATTTGCGGCTACCCTGCGGCTTTAAAGACGGGCTAACACGAAGTCGGCGCAGCCATAAACCATTTTTGTGCGATAAGGTTGCCTGCTCAGGCTGAGCTGGCGGTTCACCTGAGGAGTTGCGATGCTTCGTGAGATCTACGTGCGCCCGGTCGGCCTGACGCCGGCGGCCCAGGGAGACCGGGCGGAGACCGTACTGGGCGGGCTTCGGCTTGCGGGCGGATGGCTCGATTTCATGGGCGTCGAGGTGATCGAGCGCAATGGGGCGCGGCTCGAACGGCGGCTGGCCGGCCTGTCGGACTTTCTGGAGCGGGATTGGGGGCGGCGGACGCTCAATGCCGCCGACATGTTCGAGGCGCTGCGGGATGCACGGCCGCGGATCGCGGGCCTGGCGCTCGACCGTCCCAGAATCATGGGTATCGTCAACGTGACGCCCGACAGCTTCTCGGACGGGGGGCAGCACGACGGCACTCAGGCCGCGATCGAGCATGCATTCCGGCTCGAGGAAGAGGGGGCCGATATCGTCGACATCGGGGGGGAGTCGACGCGGCCGGGAGCTGCTCCGGTCTCGATCGAGGAAGAAATCGCGCGGGTGCTGCCCGTGATCGAGGGGCTGGCGGGAAAGACGCGGGCGCTGCTCTCGATCGATACGCGGCATGCTGAAGTGATGAGGCTGGCCGCCGCGGCCGGCGTCGACATCATCAACGACGTGGCGGCGCTGGGTCACGATCCCCGGTCACTCGAAGCGGCAGCGGAAACGGAACTGCCGGTCATTCTGATGCATGCACAGGGCGACCCGCGCACGATGCAGGACGACCCGACGTACGACGATGTGGTGACGGACGTGTTCGATTATCTCGAGGCGCGGATCGAAGCCTGCGTGCGCGCCGGCATTCCGCGGACGCGCCTGATCGTGGATCCCGGCATCGGGTTCGGGAAGACTGTGCAGCACAATCTCGAGCTGATGGCCGGGCTGTCGATCCTGCACGGCCTCGGCGTGCCGGTGCTGCTCGGGGCTTCGCGCAAGAGCTTCATCGGGAAGCTGACCGGGGTGAAGGATGCGGGGGACCGCGTGATGGGCTCGGTCGGCGCGGCACTGTCAGCGGTGGCGCAGGGCGTGCAGATCGTGCGCGTGCACGACGTCAAGGCAACGCGCGAGGCGCTGGCGGTGTGGGAAGCGTGCAATCGCGGGAGCGCGTTGGATGAGGCGCAGTGAGTGTGGGGCCACGCAAGTTAGATGTCAGCCGCACTCGAAAGTGCATACGCCGGAGTTGAGGTCGGGCGCGAGGTAGGCACAGGTGCGGCTCGGTTGCGGTGAACCCACAAATATGCTGCCTAAAGGCTGCGTTACCATGGAGATGGATAGGTAGGGCAAGTCGTGCCGGATCAAGATGATGACATAGAACTGCCCAACCTCCCTCTGTCGGGCAATTGGAAGGCCGAGACCCTTCCTCCTCCGCCTGGACGTGAACACGAACCCGATCCTGCGGAATCGGACGAGCGGTTGAAGGAACTCCTCTACTCGACCTACGACGAGTGCATACTTTGGCGACGCTGCTATCCCGCTGGCTCTTTCGAAAACAAGGCAAGCTATTTTGGTGGGCGACCGCATCTGAGCAGCCATTTGTCATGGCCGACGATCTCGGACGGCTCCGGGTCAATGATGTTCCTTGCACAGATCAGCCTGAAGGCAGTCCCCGATTTTTCACTTCGGCAGCACTTACCCGCTGACGGAGCGCTTTTCTTCTTCGTTGACTCTGGTTGTAATGGCAAAGTGCTCTATGATCCCAATGGACCAGCATTGCTGCAACATGCTTTGCCGAGTGATGTAAAATCAGTTTATCGAGACTGGTATCCCGCAAGTTGTGAATGCGTTGATCGGCAGCAGTTGAATAACTGCCGATACCATTTAGAGTTTCCTCAATTTTTTGTGGAGCCGATTGTTTTTAGAACCTTCGCGGACTCGCATCCAGGCCACCCTTGGGGTGAAACCGGAGGGCGCTACCAAAGGCTATGGCGAAAAGAACAATCCAGGGAAATCATTGGTAAGTTAGGAAGACCTCATAGTCGATGGTGGGAAAGTGGATTCGATTACATCAAGCGTCAGGACGGGGATCTCGTCCCTTACACGCATAACACGAAGGTTCAGCCTGCGCCTGAGCAGTACGGTATCAAGCCGAGAATTGGTTATGAACCCTGGTTGCCGGATGAGGGGTGGCCTTACTCCTGGGTCTTTGTCGATATTTTTACCGACATTCCCCAAGTAGCCTTGGGACGGTTCGAGGCTACGCCGTCCGTCGGGCGTTGACAACGGCCATGGCAGCGTTGGGCGCCCCTGCGGGCGCTGTTGCAGCGAGATCCTGGACGTTCGGTAGCGGTGTAGCGGCTCGCAGACGC
>CAMDMH010000526.1 GCA_945901835.1 Devosia equisanguinis
AATCCAAACCTGCCTGCAGAACCTCTGCGGGCTGCCAGACCTCTGGTCGGTCTGGAGAAACTGATGGATGGTGAGCCTCGATGCGACTGCCCCCTGATGCGGAGAGCGGGCTGTGGGCTAAGATGCTGCCGCCCATGCCGTCGATGACCTGCTTGCAGATCGCGAGTCCCAGGCCGGTCCCCGCGATCTCCCCGTCTCCCTCGTTCACCCTATAGAACGGCTCAAAAACTCGCTGAAGCGCCTCGGGCGGAATGCCCCTCCCTTGGTCGGTAATCGAAATCGAGAGCCGTCCCTCGCCGGCCGACACGACGACGTCGATCCTGCCCACCCGCCCCGAAAACTTGATGGCATTGTCGAGCAGGTTGAAGATCACGGTCTCGACGAGCGTCGCATCTCCCTTGATCGGTGGAAGCATCGACGGACAGGACACGTCGATCGTCATCTCAGGGGCCAATCGACGGCCCCGCGAGACCGCGATCCGAACGACGTCCGCGAGGTCGATCCAATCGTTCAATAGCCCGAGATCACCGCTCTCGAGCCGAGCCATCTGCAGCAGGTTGGCAACGAAGCGGGACAGCCGCCGTGTTTCCTCCTCGATGGCCGCAAGTAGATCGGCTCGGCTGTCTGCGCTCATCGCCGGCCCCAGCTCGCGCAGGCTCGTCACCGCACCCAGGATAGAGGCGAGTGGAGTCTTGAGATCGTGCGACAGCGAGGACAACAGTGCAGAGCGCAGACGCTCACGCTCCATCTCCCCACGCGAATGAAGCGCATCCGTCTCGAGCTGCGCGCGTTCGAGCGCGAGGGCCGCGTGGTGGAGCATGATCTGGACGGACGATAGGTCGGCCGCGCCGGAGCCACGCTCCCCTAGCCCAGGCGCAATCCCGACGACCCCCAGAGTAGCCGTCTTGGATTTCAGCGGATGAAACTCGAACTGCGCGCCGCGCCAACCCACGGCCGCTCGATGCTCGACCTCTCCCGTCCGGTATGCGCGTTGCGCCGCCTGCACATCCACGGATGTCATTGCTGGCGGCTCGGAAGAAGCGGCTCTTATCTCTAGCGTCCCTGCCTCCGGAATGAGGACCACGACGCTGCCGTCCGCCGTTTGCGCAGCCTGCCCCGCGAGCGCATCCAAAATGGCCTGGCCGTCCCTGGAGGCCGAAAGCTTTGCCGCAAAGTCATTGAGAGATTGCAGTGCCCTCGCGCGTCGCCGGGCATCGTCTGCGACCTCGCGCATTCGTCCGGCGAGGCTGCCGGTCAGGAGGCCGACACCAAGGAACACCAACAGCGCGAGAACCTCCTCGGGATCGGCGATGGTGAAGGAGAACACCGGCGGGATGAAAAAGAAGTTGTAGGCGAGGAAAGCTACGAGTGAGACCGCGAGCCCGGTGCGAAGACCTAGCCCGACTGCCGCCAAGGCGACCGTCACCAAGTACACGAGCGAGACACTGTTGTGCGGCATTACCTGTGCGACCGCCGCTCCTGCGAGCGTGGCGAGCCCCGTCAACGCAAACGCTGCCGCAAGGGCGCCGGGTCCGGTCAACGGAGGCGGCAGCCGGTCCCAAACATCCGTTTTCGGAGGGGGCTCACCATGTCCGGGATCGCGTATCTCGTCCGGCAAGCAAAACGACTCCAACAATGAAACGTGGTGGCGGCAAACCGCCTGGGCGCCTGTGCACATTACCTCGTCGGGCCAGCGTTACACCTGCTGATGCGTCGTCTTTACGATTTCCTTATGCCGGGCAGCGGCAATCCGTATGGAGTCCTTATGCCGAGCTGAGCGAAACCGCCGCCGTGATCAACGAGCGAGGTTCCTCATGTCCATAGCGGCGCCCACCCCCGGCAAAGATCATGGCGGCAGTCGTTCTCCCTTCTGGGTGCTCGCTCTAGGCTCGATTGGCGTGGTCTACGGTGACATCGGAACCAGCCCGCTGTACGCCCTGAAGGAATCGCTCACCGCTGCGCGCGGCTCGGGCTCGCTGACGCCGGAGATGATCTTCGGCGTGCTGTCCCTGATGATCTGGACTTTGGTCATCATCGTCACGATCAAATACGTTTTCGTCGTCCTGCGGGCCGACAACAACGGCGAAGGCGGAACTCTGAGCCTGATGGCCCTCGCCCATCGCACGCTCGGTGATCGCGGCGGCTTCGTCGCCCTACTCGGGATGGCCGGTGCGGCGCTGTTCTACGGCGATGCGATGATCACACCCGCCATTTCCGTTCTCTCCGCTGCGGAAGGTCTGAACCTCGTCACACCTGCGTTCGAGCGCTTCGTGCTGCCGATCAGCATCGTTATCCTGATCGGGCTGTTCGCGATCCAATCGCGCGGCACGGCAAGAATCGCCGCCTGGTTCGGACCGATCGTCGTAGTGTGGTTCGTGGCGCTCGGCGTCGGCGGTATCGTCAACATCGTCCGGTCGCCCGAGGTCTTCAATGCGCTCAATCCGGTCTACGGCGTCAACTTCCTTTCCTCGCACGGCATCGCCGGTCTGATCGCTCTCGGCGCCGTATTCCTCGCAGTGACTGGTGCCGAGGCGCTATACGCCGACCTCGGCCATTTCGGACGGAATCCGATCCGGGCCGCGTGGCTCGTTCTCGTCTTTCCCGCTCTCGCGCTCAACTATCTGGGCCAGGGCGCGCTGCTGCTGGAGAGCCCGGAGGCCCTGGAAAGCCCGTTTTTCAAACTCTATCCGGCCTGGGCCCTCATTCCGATGATCGTCCTGGCGACTTTGGCGACGATCATCGCGAGCCAAGCGGTCATCACCGGAGCCTTCTCGATGACACAGCAGGCCATTCAGCTCGGGTTGCTGCCGCGCATGCATATCCGCCGCACGTCCGAGACCGAGCGCGGCCAGATCTATATCCCCGCGATCAACTGGAGCCTCCTGTTGGCCGTGCTGTTCCTGGTGGTGACGTTCAAGTCGTCGAGCGCGCTCGCTTCGGCCTACGGTATCGCGGTGACCGGAACCATGGTCGTAACTGTCGCGCTGGCCGCCGTGGTGGCGCGATTCAACTGGCAATGGTCGTGGTGGCGCGTGGGCCTCGTGATGGCGCCCTTTATGGTCATCGACTTGATCTTCCTAGGCGCCAACCTGCTGAAAATCGCCGAGGGCGGCTGGCTGCCGCTGGTCGTCGGCATGGGATTGATGGTCGTCATGCTGACCTGGCGACGCGGGGCCCGGCTGCTGTCCACGCGCTGGAAGAAAGAAGAGCTTCCCCTCGCCGAGTACCTTCCCGTTTTGGAGAAGAAATCGCCGGACCGCGTCTCGGGAACTGCCGTGTTCCTGACCAGCCATCCCGATCTCGTGCCGACGGCGTTGATGCACAACTTGAAGCACAACAAGGTCATGCACCGTTGCAATCTCATCGTATGCGTCGAGACATCCGACATCCCCAGGGTCCAGGAGGCGGAGCGGGGCAAGACGACGAAGATCTCGGATACGTTCACTATCGTCCGGCTCAGGTTCGGCTTCATGGAGGAGCCGAACATCCCGCGCGCTCTCGCACGGCGTTACCTGCACCTCGACATCGACCCGATGCAAACGTCCTACTACTTGTCACGCCGCATCATCATGCCGTCGTCGCGGTCGGAGATGCCGGCTTGGCAGGACCAGCTGTTCATCTGGCTAATACCGTCGGTTCATAATCTCGACTCGTGTTGCGTGGGTGCGATTCCGCTGATCGCCAGATCGTGATTCCATATCTCCATTGATTCGATGGAGGTCTGGATGACGGTGCCACTCGAGATCCGGCGGGATCGAACACCCGCGGTGCT
>CAMDMH010000527.1 GCA_945901835.1 Devosia equisanguinis
CGAACAATGGTCCGATGAACAGACCGCTGTCGCGAAGGCTATTGTCGACGGCCCGCGCGGCGAGCTTCGCGGACCGTTCGTCCCGTTGCTGCACACACCAAAGCTCGCCGCTAAGATCCAGGAACTCGGCGAGGCCATCCGCTTCGGCACGAGCATCCCGAACGATCTTCTCGAATTGGCGGTGTTGATCACGGCGCGACATCACGACTGCCCGAACATATGGGAATCGCACACCAAGTTGGCCCAAAAGGTAGGCGTACCCCGCGAGATCATTGCCGCAGTCGCAGATCGTCGCCGCCCCGCTTCGATGTCTCCAGACCAAACGCTCATCTACGACCACTGCTCCACGCTGCTTGCCGCACACAAGATCCCGGATGCCATGTTCAATACCGCCGTCGCCCGCTGGGGCCGCGCGGGTGTCATGGAAATCGGCGGCATCTGCGGCTACTACGGCATGCTCGCGACGATCTTGAATGCAGCCGAGCGACCGCTCGTCGATCCGAAATCCGTTCCCTTCGGGGTGCCTGCGCCGTAGGACGGTCAAGGGCACTTCCCGCAGCCCGCCGTTGACTGCGGCGGCAAGTTGCGCGCGACCGCGCTTACCTGCTCTACGGCTGAGACTTTGATTTCCGCTTTAGCCCGATTAGGTTGGCGCCGAACCATCACCGAGGACGCATCAAGAGCATGAAAACCGAGACCATCACCGTGCCGCTTCGCGACGGCAACATGGGCGCCTACGTCGCCTATCCCGACAAGACGCCCGTAGGCGCCGTCATCGCGATCATGGAGATCTGGGGCGTCAACGACACCATGCGCCATCACGCGCACGAGTTCGCGGAAGCCGGCTACGTGTGCCTCGTGCCGGATCTGTTCTGGCGGCAGGAGCCGGGCGTAGAACTCTCCGACAGAAACCCTGCACACATCCCCAAGGCATTCGATCTGTACTACGACTTCGACTACGACCTCGGCGTTCAGGACATGACCGACACGATGGCGTTCCTGAGGAAGCACCCCGCCGTCAACGGCAAGGTCGGCGCGGTCGGCTACTGCCTGGGCGGCAAGCTCTGCTACCTCATGTGCTGCCGCCCCACGGGCATCGACGCAGCGGTCGCCTATTACGGCACGTACATCGAGCACAACATCAAGGAAGCACCGAAGCTGCACAAACCGTTCATGCTGCACATGGCGATGAACGACAAATGGGTGCAGCCGGAGGTGAACGATCTGGTCGAGCGCCGCCTTTCGCCCAACCCGCTCGTCACCATCGAGAAGTATCCCGGCGCCCCGCACGCATTTGCCCGCCTCGGCGGTATTCCCTATTCCAAGCCCGAAGCCGACAAAGCGCTGGCGCTGTCGGTAGATTTCTTCGGGAAGTATTTGAAATAGGACCGACCATGAAAATCGACGCCTTCAATCATTTCTCGCCGGCGCCCTACTTCGAGGAGTTCTGCCGGTTGCAGCCGCAGCATCCCGCAGCCACGCTCTTCAAGCGGCGGCCGGAACTCTACGACATCGAGGCGCGGTTGCGGCTTATCGATCAGGTGCCGGACTATACGCAGATTCTGTGCCTCGCCAATCCGCCGCTGGAGGCGATCGCAGGCCCCGACGACAGTCCTCGGCTCGCGCGCTTCGCGAACGATCAACTCGCGGCGACCGTGAAGGCGAGGCCGGATCGCTTCCCCGGCTTCGTCGCGGGACTACCGATGAACAATCCGGAAGCGGCCGTTTCGGAAGCGCGTCGTGCGGTGCGCGAACTCGGCGCCTGCGGCATCCAGATCTTCACCAACGTCAACGGGGTGCCGCTCAGCGATCCCAGGTATTTCGATCTGTTCGCGACGATGGCGGACCTCGACCGCCCCATCCTCGTGCACCCCATCCGCATGGGCAACCACGCCGACTATGCGACCGAGAGCAAATCCGAAGCCGAGGTCTGGTTCACCTTCGGCTGGCCCTACGAGACCAGCGCGTGCATGGCCCGCCTCGTCTATGCGGGCCTCTTCGACAAGCTGCCCGATTTGCGGGTTCTCACGCACCACTATGGTGGGATGATCCCGTTTTTCGCCGACAAGATCACGCTCGGTTTCGAGCAGATCTTTTTCGGCACGATGGAGCGCAATCCGCTCGCCGAGCGCTCTGGACTGAAACGCCCGCCGCTCGATTATTTCAAGAAGCTCTACGGCGACACGGCGACCAACGGCTCTGTTCCGGCGATGACATGCGGCTACTCGTTCTTCGGACGCGAACGCACGATCTTCGCGACGGACGCGCCGTTCGATCCAGACGGCGGCATACACCTGGTGAAGCGAACCATCACCGCCATCGAGGCACTCCCGATCTCGACTGCCGAGAAGTCCGACATATTCGACGGCAACGTCCGGCGCTTCTTCAAGCTTTCCTGATGGCGCATAGGTCGAGCGCCCAGCCGCTCAATACTGCCTCGTTAAGCCTTCAGAGACACCAAGTGCGCCGCGATCCCGGCCGTGGAGGCATTCCGCCCCGCGTCCGGCTTGGCCCCCTCGGCGAGCGGCAACAGTTCGTTTGCGACTTCCTTGCCGAGTTCGACGCCCCATTGATCGAACGCATTGATCCCGTGAACGGCCGCTTCGACGAACACGCGGTGCTCATGCAGGGCGATCAGACACCCCAGCGTGAAAGGGTCCAGCTTCCTGTAAGCAATCGTCACCGACGGCCGGTTGCCGGGGAACGTCCGATGCGGTGCGAGCCGCCGCGCCTCAGCCGCTGGCATCCCCTGCTTGACCATCAGGGCCTCGACCTCGGCGCTCGACCGGCCAAGCGCAAGGGCTTCGGACTGCGCCAGGCAATTCGCCATCAATAGGCGGTGGTGATGCGCCAGCTGCGGCTCGTGGCCCTCTGCCGCGATGAAGAATTCGCACGGCACGGTCTCGGAGCCCTGGTGCAACAACTGGAAGAACGAGTGCTGCGCATCTGTCCCCGCCGCGCCCCACACGACGCCCCCCGTGGGGCGCGCCACCTCCGCACCGCTCATCGTGACGCGCTTGCCGTTGCTCTCCATCTCGAGCTGCTGCAGGAACGCGGGAAATCTGGCAAGCCGCTGATCGTAAGGCAGAACCGCGCGCGTCGCGTAACCACACACCGACCGTTGCCACACGTTGAGGAGGCCTAGTAGCATCGGCAGATTGCGTTCGACCGGCGCCTGGCAGAAATGCCGGTCGATCGCGCGTGCTCCTTCGGCGAACCGCGCGAACAGCTCTGGCCCGATCGAGATCATCACAGGAAGACCGATTGCCGACCATACCGAATCACGCCCGCCGACCCAGTCCCAGAAGCCGAACACACGGTCTTCCTGAATTCCGAAAGCGACGGCCTTTGGCACCGCCGCCGACAACGCCGCGAAATGCTTGCCCACCGCCGCCTCGCCCAGCGCGGAGACGATCCACTCACGCGCCGTCCGCGCGTTCGTCATCGTCTCGATGGTGGTGAACGTCTTCGACGCGATCAGGAACAGCGTGCGCGCCGGATCGAGACCGCCCAGCGTATAGGTGAGATGCGCGCCATCGACATTCGAGACGAAATGCACGCGCGGCCCCGTAGCGTAGGGGTGCAGCGCCGCCGTCACCATCGCTGGTCCAAGGTCGGAGCCGCCGATGCCGATGTTCACGACGTCACTGAACGGCTTGCCGTCTGAGCTTCCAACTGCACCGCTCCGCACGCCCGTGGCGAACGCGGCCAGCCGGACGGCAACCGCTTCGACCTCCGCCGCGCCGGCTACGCCGAGCATCCCCGCCGC
>CAMDMH010000528.1 GCA_945901835.1 Devosia equisanguinis
CGCGCGACCGGCTCTCCGGTAACGACCGCCGCGAGCGAGCGCGTCGCGGGAATGCCGAGCGCCGCGAACGCCTCGCTGAGGATATACTCGCGCAGCACCGGCCCAAGCGCCGCACGCCCATCGCCACGCCGGGAGAAAGGCGTCCGCCCCGAGCCCTTGAGTTGCACGTCGCGCCGCACGCCGGCCTTGTCGATCACCTCGCCGAGCAGGATCGCGCGCCCGTCACCGAGCTGCGGCGAGAAATTCCCGAACTGATGCCCCGCATAAGCCTGCGCCAGCGGCTCGGCCCCTTCGGGAACGCGATTGCCGGCGAGGATCGCTACGCCCTCCGGCGTCGTGAGGGCGGCCGGATCGATGCCGAGTTCGCGCGCGAGCGACACGTTCAGCTTGACGAGCCGCGGCGCGATCACCGGCGTCGGCGGAAGACGCGCGTAGAAGCGTTCGGGCAGCCGCACATAGGTGTTGTCGAACGGAATGGCCGCCCGTGTCGCGCTATCGACCGTCATTTCCAGTCCTTTTCCGCTTGGCAGCCCCGAACATCTGGTGCGTAATATCCGAGTTATCGTGTCAGGCATTTACCGCCATAGATAGTGGCTGCCGAAGCATCAGGGCAAGGGGCCGTTCATGAGCACCGCAGACGTAATCGCCAGATTCCGCACCTTCCACGAACGCCAGAAGACCTTCGTCATCCCCAATCCCTGGGACATCGGCTCGGCCCGGCTCCTCGCCGATATGGGCTTCGAAGCCCTCGCCACGACGAGCGCCGGCTATGCCTGGAGCATCGGCAAACCCGACGGCGCCGTCAGCCGCGACCAGATGCTGGAGCGCTGCGCCCAGATCGTCGGCGCAACGCCGCTACCGGTCAATGCCGACTTGGAGAACTGCTACGCGCACGATCCCGCAGGTGTCGCCCAGACGATCCGCATGGCGGCGGGCACGGGCCTCGCCGGCGCTTCGATCGAGGACGCGAGCGGCGATCCGGCCAAGCCGATATATGACTTCGATCTCGCGGTGGAGCGCGTCCGCGCCGGCGTCGAGGCGAACCGCGCCCAGCCGATCCCGATGCTGATCTGCGCGCGAGCCGAAAACTTCCTCAACGGCCGCAAGGACCTCGCCGACACCATCAAACGGTTACAAGCCTTCGCGGCAGCCGGCGCCGACGTGCTCTACGCGCCGGGCCTCGCCACGCTCGACGACATCCGCGCCGTGATCGACGCCGTGAACCGCCCCGTCAACGTGCTGATGAGCAGCTTCAATCCGAACCTGACATTGGCCGAACTCGAAGCTGCAGGCGCACGCCGGGTCAGCGTCGGCGGCGGCCTCGCCCGCGCCGCTTATGGCGAGATGCTTCGCGCCGCCCACGAGATGAAGGACAAGGGGCTTTTCACCTACGTCAAGAACGCTCCGCCGACACCCCAGATCAACGGCGCGTTCGCAAAGTGGGAAAAGAGTTGAAGAGGTTCTCCATGTTTCCCCGGATCACTTCTTCACGTTCGCCTTCCGGTCCTCGAAGTCCGCGTCCGTCTTGAAGCCCAGCGCATGAATGCCCGTGATCGCCGACTCGTCGTCGGTCTCGTTGACATCGCCGGTGACGCCGATAGCGCCGATGACTTCGCCGGTCTCGCCGTCGCGGATCAACTGCCCGCCGCCTTCCAGGAACATAGGACCGTCGGCGAGTTCGAGCAGGTTCTGCATGAACATCGGCTTCTCGCGCGATTTCTGCAGCACCATCTTCGAAGAACGCCCCATCGCCAGCGCCGCAAACGCCTTGCCGTAGGAGATCTCGTAGCGCATCAGCGACGCGCCATCCTGCTTCATGAACACCTTCGGCCGCCCGCCCGCATCGAGCACCATCGCCGCCAGCGGCCGCAGCTTCATCGCTTCCGCCTTGGCGAACGTCGCCTCGATGATCCCCACCGCTTCCTTCAGGCTCAGTCCGCGCATTCTATCTCTCCAAAAACTTCCGTAGGGCGGATTAGCGAAGCGTATTCAGCCACAATGCGCAATGGCGGAATATACCCTGTCGAACAGCACAACCGGTCCCCCTCCCCCTTGTGGGTAGGGTTAGGGGTGGGCGGAGCAAAATGCGAGTACGACTGCATCTTACCGCACAACCTGTCCCCCTCCCCCTTGTGGGGAGGGGTTCGGGGTGGGGGGAGGAGCCCCCCGAAGTCATCAAGCCCCGAACATTTCAGCCGTAGTCTCGACAATGACGTCGCCGCCGCTCGTCACGGTGGTGGCGAGACCACCCGTCGCCGGCAGCAGGTTCTCCGCGAAGAACCGCGCCTGAGCGATCGCCTGGGCCGAGTGCCCCTCGCGCGCGGCGGCCAACGCCCCCCGCGCAAGATAGGCGCCACCCGCCGTCAAGCCGAACAGCCGCAGATACGGCGTCGCCCCGGCCATCGCGGTCTCAGGGTTCTTCGCGAGCGCGCCGCCCATCCACAGGCTCGCCAGTTTCAGCGCCGCCACCGCCTCGCCGAGCCGCTCCGCCATCCGCCCGAACGCCGGTTGGTTCGACGCCTTCACGTCGGCCAGCGTCTTCTCGAGTTCCTCAATGTACGCCGCCGCCACCTTGCCGCCTTCCAGCGGCAGCTTGCGCGTCACGAGATCGATCGACTGGATGCCGTTGGTGCCCTCGTAGATCGGCAGAATGCGCGCGTCGCGATAGAACTGCGCCGCCCCCGTCTCCTCGATGAAGCCCATGCCGCCGTGGATCTGCACACCCATCGACGCGACTTCGACGCCGACGTCCGTCGAGAACGCCTTCGCGATCGGCGTCAGCAGCGCCGCGCGTGCCGCAGCGGTCGCCCGCTCGGCCTCGCTCTCTGCGCGGTCTGCCACGTCGAGCGCCGCCGCCGTCGCCACGCAGATCATACGCGCCGCCTGCGTCATCGACTGCATCGTGAGCAGCGTGCGCCGGACGTCAGCATGCTCGATGATCGGAGCCATGTCGGTTCCGCGCGTGTTCGCCGAGCGGCCCTGGCGGCGTTCCTTGGCATAGGCCAGCGCATGCTGCATCGCGCGGTCGGCCAGTGCGACGCCTTGCATGCCAACGCCGAGACGCGCCGCGTTCATCATGATGAACATCACGGCGAGACCGCGGTTCTCTTCGCCGACCAGCCAGCCGATCGCGCCGTCCTTCTCGCCGTATTTCATTACGCAGGTCGGGCTCGCGTGGATACCGAGCTTATGCTCCAGGCTCGCGCACACCACGTCGTTGCGCGCCCCGATAGAGCCGTCCGGATTGACGAGATACTTCGGCACCAGGAACAGCGAGATGCCGCGCGTTCCAGCAGGCGCATCGGGCAACCGCGCCAGCACGAGATGCACGATGTTGGGCGTCATCTCGTGATCGCCGTAGGTGATGAAGATCTTCGTCCCGAAGATCCGGTACGTCCCGTCCGGCTGGCGCTCTGCCTTGGTGCGGAGTGCGCCGAGATCCGAGCCCGCATGCGGCTCGGTGAGGTTCATCGTGCCCGTCCACTCGCCCGAGACGAGTTTCGGGATGTACATAGCCTTCATCGCTTCGGTGCCGTGCGACTCGATCGCGTCCACCGCCCCCTGGCTCAACATCGGACACAAGCCGAATCCAAGGTTCGCCGCGTTCCAGATCTCGCAGGCTGTCATCGAAACGACCTCGGGCAACCCTTGTCCGCCCCACTTCTCGTCCCCCGGGAGCGACACCCAGCCGCCGTCCGCGAACGCCTTGTAGGCCTCCGTCCAGCCCGGCGGCGTCACCACCTTGCCGTCGACCAGCTTGGAG
>CAMDMH010000529.1 GCA_945901835.1 Devosia equisanguinis
GTCTTCGATCGGTGCGAACCAGCGCTCGACGCCCCCATTGAGCGGATTGTAGTCGCGGCCCTGCCAATGCGGCTGATGCGGCTCGCGCACAACCGAGCCCCCCTTGTCGACTCGGAACACGCCATGTCGGCGCCGACGGTACCGGCCGCCGTCTGCCATGAACGTATCGGGTTCGAGGCGGCCCCAGGTGGCAGCAAACGCGGGCCAATCGTCGAGGCTGCCGACGGCGTTCAGCATGGCGTGGGTGCAGTACGCCTCAATGAACGTGAAGCCAGCAGTGATAACTTCGGCTGCCGGGCGAGGTATCGTGTTTGTATTCATCGTGGTGAATCAATTCAGTTATCCGCAGCCCTCGTAGCAAGCTCCACGCTCTCGGGGACAGCCGTGCATCAGCCATGGGTACAAATCGCGCTATGCAATGCCTAAACACGCGCTCCCCAGTTATAGTCACGGACGTTGTGTTGTAAAATTGCGTACGGTTCAGCTTATGGTTGCTACTAACTTGAAGCTGGCAGCTACCAGGAGTTTGAACAACCCATCCCTTCACGGGAGCACTACTCGTGCTCTCCACCGGGCCCGCGGCCGGAGTAAGATTTGAATAGGCTGGGCTTGTTAGCTGCAGCGGTATACGTTGCGACAGTGATGGTTGCAGCTGCGATCAATGCAGCGTGACCGATCAAACTCACAGGAAGAAGCGCGTAACTTCCAATCGCCACCGAAAAAGCAACCGCCCACATCCATCCCAAAATCTGCAAGATCATGTGTCGTGTGGAAATATCAGGGATGTGCCGGAGCGGGCTGACCTCATGGTTGAACACATAGTTCCATGCCTGCACGAGCAAATTTTGCATTTCGAGTTCTCCTCAACAGGCCGCCGTAGATCAGCAATTTTGAAGTCGGCAGTCACATTCTGCCTCTTGCCAGTAGGGGTTTCGAGCTAAAGGGTTGAGTAGCCATATCGGGCCCCATCGCTGGTCCCCAGCCGACGTTACTATCGTCGGACGTATTTGCACAACGTGGAATTAGCCGATCCAGATCAGTCGCCGGTGCCATATCGCGCAACCCAGCCGGTCGCCTCCAGTCGTCTCGCTGACATCCCGCGAGGGAGCGATCCATTGCTCAGCTGCTCGCGTTTACTTCACATGCGCATCGATACCGTCGGTATACAGTGTCGGCACGGCTCTGGATATCGAAGGACACTTCGTTGACCGTTCAATCCAACGACCTCACTGTGTTCTACGACGGCGCCTGTCCGCTGTGTAACGCCGAGATTGGCCTGTATCGCGGATGCGCCGGGGCAGAACGCGTCGCTTTCGTCGACGTGTCGATTGCCGCAACCGGGGCGGTTGTGCCCGGTCTCGAAAAGGCCGCAGCCCTCAAGCGTTTCCACGTCCGCAGAGCTGACGGCACGCTTGTGTCAGGCGCGGCAGGGTTTGGTCACCTATGGCTTGCGCTTCCGGGATGGCGGTGGATCGGCCGCATCGTTCTGCTCCCGGGCATTCTGCAAGCGGTAGAACTAGTCTATCGCGGGTTCTTGATCGTCCGGCCAGCCCTGCAATGGATCTGGCGAGCAAGATCGGGCAGACGACCGCGCCCGTGACGTAGGGACCGGCGTTAGTGGCCGCCATCGATCAAGGGCGGTTCAGACCGTATGGGCGGCTCCCGTTCGCTGGCGTCGATCTGAGTGCTTAACCCACTCATACCTTGGTTCTGCAGCATCAACATCGTGACGATCGGATGCCCAAATGGCTCGCGCCTCACGGCCGAAAAAGATCCGCAACCTGGTGCTGGTATTGGGCGACCAGTTGTCTTCTGACCTGTCGAGCCTTGCTGCCTGCGATCGGACCCGCGATCTCGTCGTCATGTGTGAGGTGGTCGCGGAGGCCACGTATGTTCGCCATCACAAGAAAAAGATCATCCTGCTGTTCTCAGCGATGCGGCATTTCGCGGAAGAATTGCGCTCGCTCGGCTGGCGGGTCGCTTACACGCGGCTGGACGATGACGGCAATTCCGGCAATTTGACGGGGGAGGTGGCGCGCGCCGTGGCCACTTATCGCCCCCAGCGGATATTGATCACAGAGCCAGGCGAATGGCGCCTCCTTCAGAACATTCGAAGCTGGTCGCGCCTGCTCGACCTTCCTGTCGACGTGCGCGCGGACACCCGCTTTATCAGCTCGACCGACGAATTCGCTTCCTGGGCCAAGGGTCGCAAGCAGCTGCGGATGGAATACTTCTACCGTGACATGCGCCGTAAGACCGGGCTGCTGATGGATGGCCCCGCGCCCGTCGGCGGTCAGTGGAACTTCGACCACGATAATCGGAAGACGGCCAAGGCCGATCTGTTCATCCCCGAGCCGGCGCATTTTCAGCAGGATGCCACCACGCGCGAAGTCGTCGCGCTGGTGAAGGATCGCTTTGCCAACCACTTTGGCGATGCCGATCCATTCTGGTTCGCCGTGACGCGCAGCGACGCCGAAGCAGCATTCGACCATTTCGTCAACGTCGGGCTCGCCCAGTTCGGCGACTATCAGGACGCTATGCTCACCGGTCAGCGTTTCCTGTATCACTCGATCGTTTCGATGTACCTTAACTGCGGGCTTCTCGATCCGCTCGCCATGTGTCTGAAGGTGGATGCCGCTTACCGGGCCGGTCATGTGCCGCTGAATGCGGCGGAGGGCTACATTCGTCAAGTGATCGGCTGGCGTGAGTACGTGCGCGGGATCTATTGGCTCAAAATGCCGGAGTATGCGGCCTCGAACGGGCTCGACCATAAGATACCGCTCCCGGATTTCTACTGGACCGGCGAAACCAACATGACGTGCCTCCGCGAGGCTGTGACCCAGACCAAGGAAGAGGCCTATGCCCATCACATCCAGAGACTGATGGTGACCGGCAACTTCGCGCTGCTTGCCGGCATCTCGCCGCAGGCCCTGCACGAATGGTACCTTGCCGTCTATGCCGACGCCTACGAATGGGTCGAATTGCCCAACACCATTGGAATGAGCCAGTTCGCCGACGGTGGGTTGCTCGCCTCCAAGCCTTACGCCGCGAGCGGCGCCTACATCAATCGGATGTCCGACTACTGCGGGTCGTGCGCCTACGACGTGAAGCAGCGCACCGGCCTGAATGCCTGTCCGTTCAATGCCCTTTACTGGGACTTCATTCGTCGGCATGCGACCACGATCAAATCGAATCCGCGCATGGCGCAGATGGTGCGCACCTACGATAAATTCCCCGACGAGGAGAAGTCCCGCATCATCGCGAGCGCTGAAAACTTCCTAGCGGGCCTCAAGCCTTCGTCGGCCTGGCCGTAAGCGGTTTCGCGCTTCCGATCGCCCGGCAGCGATCCGAGCAATACTTGACCTCATGCCAATCCCGCGACCATTTCTTGCGCCATGCGAACGGACGGCCGCATGCGACACACGTTTTGCGGGGCAACGTCGCTTTGGTGAAGCGCTCGGGCCCCTTCCCGCTCATAGGTCGAACTCCGTTTGGGCGGGGTCCGACTTGGGGAGCGCATTGCGCTGCTGTCCGGGTTGCTTGGGGCGCTGGCCAGTCGCCCGCATACCGCTCTTGCGGCTACCGTGCTTGTCCTGGATGGCATCTGCTGCTGCCGAGAAGCCGGCGCTGCGACGAGCGCCATAGACCCTGTCCTTTGCGACGGAAGTCGAGGTCTTGAGGTCGACGATCCGTTCTGGGTAGGTGCGCCCGATGATGCGGCTAGCGGCGTCGAACCGCCATGGCTCCTGAAGATATCTG
>CAMDMH010000530.1 GCA_945901835.1 Devosia equisanguinis
TGCAGCGCCTGGCCGTCCTCCTTAGTCAGCATCATCCCCATCTCGTCGCGGACGGGACGAATGATGTAGTAGGAGGTCAGCACCGCGAAAAAGAACGCGAACGAGGCGAGGAGTGCCGCCACCTCTCCCGGCTTCACATCGACTACGCGGCCAAGACCCCGCTCGAACAACGACCGGCCTTGAGCAGCATCGGCGGATGGCGTCACGCGAACGAACCTCGAATTGGGAGCAGCGCACCGCGCGACGCCATGGCAGACTGTCGGATAGTCTAAACGAGACAAACGCCTCAGCCACCCGTAATTGCAGGCGCCCCCCCGCACCAGTGGGCCCGAAGAAGCGTAAAGTAGATAGACTTCAGAATGCGTCCGGGAAGCATGAAGGAAACCCTTGGGGTCTACCGGACGTCCGATGGACAGCATCCCAACCCTTGTCTAGACCTAAGAGTCTAGACCTACGAGGCACGCGCGGGCCACGAAGTAGTCATGCCCCAACCCGCCGAAAACGATGAACCGGCCCCGACAGAGCCGGAAAGCCAACGACGCATCGCCGGAGGATCATCCATGAGTGCAGCCATCTCGCCAGTGGAACGGGCATTCACCCCGCTTGCCGCAGCCGTAGTCGCCGCAGCCGGCGCCATTGCGGGCGGCACGATCTACATTAGCCTGTCCGGCGCCCTTCTCGGCCTCATCTCGACCCTCGCCATTCTCGGAATTCTCGCAAGCGTCATGGACGCCATGGGTCTCCTTTCGCAGTCAGCCCCTTCCGGCTCCACCAGATCAACCGCCTCGACATCATCCGCATCAGCCCTCGTCTCAACGGAGAGTTCCATGGCCGAAATTAAAAGCACCTTGCCTCCCGGCGCACCGATCGAGGCAGCCAAGATCGAAGCTAACGAGACGGAGGCCGAAATGCTCAACGCCGGTCGCTTCGCCGAGTACCATCTGGCAAAAGCCAAGCGCTTGTTCGAGGCGAAGAACTTCAAAGAAGCCGCCTATCAGGCAGCCGCGAGCCTCGCCCATGGCGATCTGCCCGAAGCCAAGACCCTCCGTGCCGAAGCCCGCGCAGCGGCGAAGTAAGAGATCGCATCATCTGATGCCTGAATATGCCGAGCGCGGGCGCAGGAGCCCGCGCTCTCGCGTTTTGGTCATTTCACTTGATTGTATCGCGCGATAAGCTCCGGCCAGATTCAGCGAGGGACTTGCCATGCCCAACGACACGACACCCAAGCCGCCACGCCAGAAGGGCCCCAACGTCTGGCTCGACATGGACCAGAAGGAATTGGACGACGCCTACGACCAGGCCGTCTATGCCCCCAACCAGATGAAGGTGCAGACGCGCCGCGACGTGTCGACCGCGCGCGCCCGTGAAGCGCTCGGCAAACCGCAGCGATTGAAATACGGGACGCCCGATATCGAAGGGCTCGACCTGTTCCGCGCCAAGACACCCAACGCCCCTATCGTCGTCTATATCCATGGCGGCGCGTGGCGGCGTGGCGTCTCTGCCGACAACCACACGCCTGCCGAGATGTTCGTCGCCGCCGGCGCGCATTACCTCGCGGCCGACTTCAGCAACATCGACGATCACCAGGGCGATCTACTTCCGATGGTCGATCAGGTCCGGCGCGCCGTCGCCTGGACGTGGAAGAACGCCCGCGAGTTCGGCGGCGACCCCAAGAAGCTCTATGTCATCGGTCACTCGTCCGGCGCGCACCTGACGAGCTGCATCATCACGACCGACTGGGCGAAGGACTACGGCATCCCCGACGACATCATCGCCGGATCGCTCACCTGCTCTGGCATGTACGACTTGACGCCCGTTCGGTTGTCGAAGCGATCCGAATACGTGAAGTTCACGGACGCCACGGTCGAGAAGCTGTCCGCCATGAGGCATATCGACCGGATCAACATGCCCGTGGTCGTCGGCTACGGCACCGAGGAAACCCCCGAGTTCCAGCGCCAGGCCCGCGAGTTTTCTGCCGCGCTCAAGGCGGCCGGCAAGCAGCACGAACTGGTCGTCGGTCCCGGCTACAATCACTTCGAGATCGCTGAGACGATCTCCAACCCCTACGGCCTCATCGGCCGCCGCGTGCTCAAGATGATGGGCCTCGGGCCGGGTTGAGAGCATCCGGACGCGCCACCTGCACCGCGATGGTCATCAACACCGCCGACACCATGAACGCGCCGAGGAACCACGCCTGCCACATCCCCCACGAGAACGCGCCCATGACGGTCGCTGTCGTCATTGCCGCTGCCGCATGAGGTAGCACCCTCTGCGGTAACCGCGAAACGGCCCCGATCAGGGCCAATCCGGCAGCACACAGCAATGCCGCTCCTACCGCTCCGAGCTCGTACCAAGTCTGCAGATAGACGTTGTGCGCGTGCGGACCGGACCGCCACTCGTAGGCGGTCCCCGCCAGGGGCGCTACCTTTGCGCCTCGCCGGGCGTCGATCAGCTTCGTCGACGCCGCCCCCACGCCTGTCAGCGGCCGCTGCCAGACCTGCTCGGCGGTATACGCCCACAACACGATCCTGTGCCGCGCACTGTTGGGCAGCCATGCCGCCTTGTGAAGCCCCGCGCCGCTCGCAGCCCAGCTTGCCAGCGGCACCACCAGCAGCGTCGCAGCCAACCATCCCGCGACGACGACGCCGAGCCCCGCCTTCGGCCAAGCCGAACAGATCCCGAACACGACCGCCGCCGCCGCGACAGCGATGAGCGAAGTCTCATGCGCCGACATCGCCATTGCAACGAAGGCCAACGCGACCAGCACGGCAATCGCCGACGATTTCCAGCCCCCTCCGGCTAACCCCTTGGCGATCAGCATCATCGGCCATAGAGCGAGCGACATCGCGGCCATGTTCCGGTTGGAAATGTAGCCCGCGATATTCACTTCCCCGTCGGGATCGGTGACCAGCTTTCCTGCGGGCATCGTGAAGGGAAAAACCAAGAAAAAAAATCGCTTGACGGCATGCTCCGTAAGCTCCTCGACCACGAGATAGACGACGCCGGCCGCAAATGTGAACAGTGCCCCTCGTGCGATCCGCCGCATCACAGCGGGTTCGGCATGGCTGGCTATCGTATGCACCGCCACCGTCGCCAGCGTGAAGCCGATCAACAGTGCGCTCTTGCCCAGCGCCTCCTTCTGATCCGCAGCCCAGCCGAGCGAAATCAAGCCCCAGAAACCGAGCCCTGCCAGCATAGCCGCCGGCAACGGCAACCGCATCAGGTCCCTGGCGCCGACACCGAAGCCCGCCGCCGCCCCGACCGCGAGCGCGAGCAGGCCGAGCGCCGCTGGAGAAGCGCGCGGCGTAACGAGAAACACGGCGAGGGCCGCAGCGCTCAGCACCAGAGCGGAAGCGGCGGCTGCATTTCGATTGCTCGGCGGCGCGGCGGCTGCTGTAGACATCGGCCCCCTTGCCACATACTGAGGACAATTGCTGAGAACACGTTTTGGCCGCATCCTCGGCCCATCCATATGACCCGTGCCGGGGCTGTGCAAGTCGCCAGCAGGCATGTTGCGCCGTACGGCATCGTCGAAGCAGGCCGCTCCGCGACAGCGGTGGCAGTGTGAATGAACAGCCAGGGTGATTCAAAGAACCGCCCCGGCAGGCGGATGACTTGGGGCGCAAATCGGATTCTGTAGCAGAGCCATCAGCTTGGAGATGGCCCGATGACGAGAACGCTGTACGATGCGCTGCGCGAAGTTCCCGACCAACGTGGTCGCAAGGGGCGCCAGATTCCTCTTCCCGCC
>CAMDMH010000531.1 GCA_945901835.1 Devosia equisanguinis
ATCAGGGAATGAAGGGCGCCGACGGTCGAGGTGTGTGTGAATTGCGGCGTGAGGGGCGTCATGTCATAACAAGCAACGACAAGGCGCCCCGCCGACGGTCGCAGACCACCCGCAACCGATCCGCCTTTCGGCGTTTTGCAAGAGGCTCCTAAGTTAATGCGCGGTTTTGAGACGATCTTGCCGGCAAGGCAGGATGATTTCATCCGAATGTCACAAGACCCGATCAGGATTCGAGCTTGCGGCCACCGTCGAGGACGCGGAATTGGCGGCGGTCGAAGCGGACGATGCGGCTGGCAGCTTCGACGTTCAGCACGGGGGGTGGGCAAGGCGCTCGGTGACGCCGTGCGGGCGGCCATCCGGCCATACGATCTCACTGGAGACGAGATGCAGCGACGTCAGCGGTTCGGTACCGAGCCAGAACGGGGGGCTCGCGCAGGAGATGGCGCCGAGGAACCGGTCGACTTCGTCGCGTGTATGAACCAGTGGAAGCAGGATCGCTTCGAAAGTGACGGAGCGGTCGCCGGCCGTGCGAGCGTCGATTTCGAAGAGCAACGCGCCGCCTTGGTTGCGCAACGTTTCGAGCTGATGGCGAAGCTCGTGCCGCTCGTCGGGCGACCACATATCGAGGAAGTCCATCCCCCTCAACTCGGCTCCGAACTGTTCGGCAATGCGGGTTCCTGCGAGCCGGAAGCGGATGCCGTCCGGCGCGTGCTCGAGGATCAGGGTCTCTGCCAGGATACCGGCGATGCGCGCGGGCTCGATGTCGAACCGCTTCGGCGCCAGACGGCCATGGCGGACTTCGTTCCAGTAACCATAGATGACTTGAGTTGTGCGGTTCTTCATGTCGTCTCTCGAATTCGGCGGGCGGCCTATGGGCATGAGCCGTCCCTGTGCCATTCGGGTACAGCGTTCAGACTGTGGGATAGACTGAGACGTAAGAGAGCAGCTTCCATGCCAGCGCTTCCCGGCATGGTGCGCTGCCGGGCGGTTCGCCTTGCTCCGGTCGTGTGGCGGGGTTAACTGGCGGGTTCGTTCGGGAAGGATGTGTTCAATGCAGGCCGGTCAGCGCGAGCCGATATTCAATGTGCCGGCCGTGGTCGTGGCACTCGTCGCTGCGTTCGCCGCAGTGCATGCGGGGAGGCAGCTCATCGATCCGGCTGCCGACAACGAATTCGTTCATATGCTGGCCTTCAATCCCGCGCGTTATGGTGGGGCGCCGATCGCTCTTCCCGGCGGTGATTGGGCTGGACCGGTGAATTTCTTCAGTCATGCTTTCCTGCATGGCGACATGATGCATCTGACGGTCAATTCGGCGTGGCTCCTGGCCGTCGGATCGCCCGTGGCGAGGCGTATGCCGGTGTTGTCGTTTCTGGCCTTCTTCGGGCTCTGCGCGGCGGGGGGGTGCGTTTTTGTTCATGGCACTGCATGCGGGTGTCAACGCTTCGCTGATCGGCGCGTCAGGGGCGATTTCGGGTCTGATGGGGGCGGTGTTCCGGCTGATGTATGCGGCCGAGGATGCGCGGGGGCGACATCTTCTGCGGGAGCGGCCGATCGAGGCGCCACGGCTCAAGGTCGTGTCGATGCTGACGCGGCGGGCGCCGTTGGTGGCGATCGCTGCATGGGTCGGGATAAACGTGGTGGTCGGCGTTGCAATGAGCTCGTTCGGGGGCGGCATCGCGATCGCGTGGGAGGCCCATCTGGGCGGCTTCTTCGCCGGGCTCCTGATGTTCGAGCTGTTCGACCGGGGGTGTGCCGACGAGACCCCAACGGCAGATGCGTCCTGGTAACGGCTTCCGGGGCCGGCAGACCGATGGCGCGAAAAGGCAGGGGGTGTTTGGCCGGATGCTCGTCGAGAGGCTTGCATCGCGAGCCTGCCGACGTGACACTTCTGCAGGGTCCTTGCGGATCCTGTTCGAGGGCCGGTTCAACAATGGCTAGGTCGACCTCGAGTCTCGGTGCGCGCGGGCGCTGAGTGCGCTCGAATGGTCCTCGCCCGTTACCGTTATGGTCCGCCTCGTCGTGCATGGGAGAGACGCGCATGAATGTGGCCGCGATCCTGAGCGCCAAAGGACGAAACGTCGTGACGGCGCGACCCACTACGACTCTGGAGGAGATCGCCGCAAAGCTCGCGGAGAAACGCATCGGCGCCGTCGTGATCGTCGGCACGGGCGGCCGCATCGATGGTATCGTTTCCGAGCGGGACATCATCCGCGCGATCTCCGAGCGCGGGGCCAAGAGCCTGCTCGAACCGGCGATCGACACGATGACCAAATCCGTCATCACCTGCGATGTCGCCGATACGCTGGATGAGTTGATGGCACGCATGACCGCAGGCCGGTTTCGCCATCTGCCTGTTGTCGAAGACCGGCAACTCGTCGGGATCGTTTCGATCGGCGACGTGGTGAAGCACCATATCGCCGCGGTCGAGATGGAGGCGAGCGCGCTGCGCGGTTACATCGTGGCGGGCTGAGGCGCTACTTTCGTGAGGCGTGCCCTCAGTTCGAGCTGATGCTTCAGATCGTCGATCTCACGGCGCGCTGCGTTGTGGCCATGTCCAATCAACTCCTCGGCGCGATGGAACTCGAACGGGCCTATTCCCGACAGGCGCGGACTGAGGACCGCGTCGGGGGGATCGCCGGCAAGTCGCGACCGTGCGATGCGGTCCTGCACGATGCTCAAGGCGTCGACGAGGACGGCTGAAATGCCGGGTTTGTGGTCCTTGGGGTCTTTTTCGGTGCCGAACCATTGGCGGCGAAGCAGCGAGCGCATGCTGCCGGCGGGCTGGCTGGGTTCGGTTTCGGCAATCTCGGTGTCGGGGGGCAGCAGCGGCTCGTCGAACTCCGGCACGACGGTTCCCCGCGCGCACATGTCGGCGTTGAGGTTGACCGCGATCACGTAGCGGGCGCCGAGCGCGCGGCAGACGCTGACGGGAATGGGATTGACGAGCGCTCCGTCGAACAGCCAGCGCCGGTTTATGTTGACCGGAGGGAAGATGCCCGGCAGCGCGTAGGAAGCGCGCATGGCGGCGACGAGGCTGCCGCGTCTCAGCCAGACCTCGTGGCCGGTTCCCAGTTCGGTAGCGACAGCAGCGAAGGGCTTGGGCAGGTCCTCGATCGTACGCTCGCCGATATGGCGGTCGAGAAGCGCGCCGAGCTTGTGGCCGGTGATGAGGCCGGTGCCGGCGAGATTGAAGTCGAGCAGGCTCATAACGCGCCGGCGGTTGAGGCTCCTGGCAAAGGCTTCCAGCTCGTCGAGGCGGCCGGCGAGGTGGCAGCCGCCGACGACAGCGCCGATCGATGTGCCGGTTATGATGTCGGGAACGATTCCGGCTTCGACGAGCGCCTTGATGATGCCGATGTGGGCCCAACCACGCGCCGCGCCGCCGCCGAGTGCCAGGCCGATCCGTGCGTTACCTGCTTCGCTTGCGGCCATGGAGGAGGCCCCGCTCCCTGTTGCTCGTCACTGGCATCCGGTTCGGCTGGCATGTCGACCACGCCGCTTGTTCCTGCCATATGGGTATCAAGGTTTCGCTACAGGTGGGGATTTCGAGTTTTAAGCGAAAGCGGCCGCGGACCGGCAGGGGAGATATCTATCTCGCGATAGAAACAGGACCGCTCCCCGGTGTGGCATGCAACTCCATTGCCCTCGATCTCGACCTCCAGGTGGAGCGCGTCCTGATCGCAGTCCGTATGAAGCGATTTCACAGAGAGCCGGTTTCCGCTCTCCTCGCCCTTCATCCAGAGG
>CAMDMH010000532.1 GCA_945901835.1 Devosia equisanguinis
GCGGCCCGACGGGAATCATCTGTCAGACGGGGAACACTAGCAACGTCAGGGCTCTGTCGTTCGCCTTAATCAGATCCCGATCACAGCTAGGCACCCTGGAATTAGCCTCGTACAGTATTTTTGATCACTCCGTCGCCGCTTCTGCCCGCGACCATGGCTTTTCATGTCCGACCCTGCCCGCATCCGGCATGCTTCTGCCGAGCTCTCGGCGAGGCGGAGCCGGTTAATGGTTGGCTGTTCCGTTGCTAAGGACTCGATTCGTCGTGCGAATTCGTTCTGGGGCGCGGCGAGTAGCCTTGACCGAGCCTACGTGTTTCAGCCTACCGGTCCTGTAGCACCTCGACCGGGCGGGCGGCTTGGCTGAGCAGCAGCGCCGTCTGTTGCTGCAACTCGTCGACGTGTGACTTGAGCACGTCGCGGATGCTGATCATGCCGACGAGGCGGCCGCCGTCCGTCACCGGCAGATGGCGAATGTTGCGAGACAGCATCGTCGACGCCACGAAACTCACGAGGTCGCCCGGCGAGCAGGTGATCACGGCTTTGGTCATCAAGGCCGACACCGGCATGGCATGCATGTCGCCCTTGTGGGTGGCGATGCCATAGGCGATGTCGCGCTCGGTGATGACGCCTTCGACGGTTGCGCCATCGCTGCTGACGATGGCGGCCCCGATCCGGTTGTCACGAATGAGGCTCGACAGCTCGGCAATCGTACCCGTGGGCTTGATGGTGATGGCAGCGGGCTTCTTGGAGGCAAGGATCGCAGCTACTTTCATGCGGCACTCCTACGACAGGTGGGGATACGCCGTGGCCGGATGCGCTACCTGTTCCGATCATCACTGGATGACCGGCGCCGGCAGGTTCGAAGTGCAAGTGCGACTGATGCCTGAGCTTGTCATGAAGTGGGCCCGCTGCGCCAGCGCGCAGATTAGCGGTTGCGGGCTGATGAGCACGGGCGAGGGAAGGGATCTCAGCCCTTGGCCTCGTAGGCCATCGCGGGTTTGCCGGTCCAATCCGGCGGGTTCTTGGCCTTGACTCGGCGGGCCTCTTTCACGGTCTCTTTGATCGAGCCGGACAGCGGCATCGACAGGCCGTACTGGTCGGCCATGTCCATCACGATCTGCATGTCCTTGAGCGCCCAGGTGAACGTGATCCCGTCCCAGTCCTCCAAGGCTGCCGACTGGCCGGAACTCATCTGCAGCGCCTTCCTGAGCTTCGTCAGATCGATGCCCGTTTTTTCGGCGAGACGGCCGGCCTCGATCAGCCCGCACGCGGTCACCCACAGCATCATGTTGTTCATGGTTTTGCCGACCTGCCCGTGGCCGACATCGCCGAGGTGCTCGATGTCCGAGCAGAAGCAACGGTAGACCGGCTCGGCACGCGCCACGATTTCGGCCTTGCCGCCGACGAGTGCCAGCAGCGTGCCGTTGTCGGCGGCCCAACGTCCCCGCGCGATCGGCGCGTCGTAGACGTCGATGCCCTTGGCGCGGCACGCCTCGTCCATCTTCTGCGCGGTCTTAGGTGCAACCGTCGACGAAATCGCGATGAGGCCGCCGGGCTTCGTCGTCTCGAGCAAGCCGCCCTTGCCCGTGATGACCTGTTCGCACTCCGCGTCGAAACCGACGCCGATAATCACGAATGAGCAGAGCTTGCCGAGCTCGGCGGGCGAACCGACGGCGCTGGCGCCTTCCGCCTTCGCCGCTTCGATCTGCTTCTCCGCGATATCGCAGACGGTGACCTTGTAGCCCTTCTTGACCATGTGCTTGAGCATCGCAAGGCCCATACGGCCTGCGCCGACGATGCCGATGTGATCTTTGGTGGTGGTCATGCGTCTTCTCCCCTGCGTTGGGCGTTGTGATCCGTGCAGGGGCTACTATGCAGATATCGCGCACGGGGCCAACGTGGACGGCATCCGATCGCGTTCGGCCGGTGCGGCGAACGATTTATTTCGGCGCGACGCCGCTCGCCTTGATGATGGCGGCCCACTTGGCGATCTCGTCGGGGACGAACTTCTTCAGATAGGCCGGTGTGCGCTGCTCGGGCGGCATGATCGAGGCGCCAATGTCCTTCATCCGTGCCTGGATCGTCGGCGTCTCCAGCGCCTCGTTGGCCGAGGTGGAAAGCCGCGCCAGGGCAGCAGCCGGAGTGCCGGCCGGGGCGAACAATCCGATCCAGTAGTAGCCCTGGATGCCCGGCATGCCCTGCTCGCCGGCCGTTGGCATTTGCGGCATCAAGGGGCTGCGTTCCTCGGTTAGGATCGCCAGCGCCTTGATCGATCCGGCTTCGATGTTCGGCAGCGCGCCGGCAGCGACTGGGCAATAGAGATCGAGGTTGCCGGAGATCATGTCCTGAATGCCGGCAGCAGCACTACGATAGGGGACGTGGGCGAGGTTGACGCCGGCAGCCAGAGTTATCTGTGCGCAGGCGAGGTGGGTCGCGCCGCCGATCCCCGACGAGCCGAACTGCATTTTGCCCTGGTTGGCCTTCATGTAGGTGACGAGTTCGCGCAGGTTCGTCACCGGCAGATCCTTCCGCGCGACGAGCACCATGGGCTGGATCACCGCGAGCACGATCGGCGCGAAGTCGGTGGCCGGATTGTAGGGCGGCTTTTCATACAGCGTCTGGTTCTGGGCAAATGTGTCGGTTCCGCCGACGACGATGGTGTAGCCATCGGGTGCCGCCCGCGCTGCCCGCGTGGTGCCGACCGAGCCGCCGGCACCGCCGATGTTTTCTACGATGATCTGCTGGCCCAGCAACTCCGACATGCGCGCTGTGAGCAGGCGGCCCACGATGTCGACGCTGTTGCCGGGGCCAAAGGGGACGATGGCGGTGATGTAGCGTGAAGGAAACTCCTGCGCGGCCGACGCGTGAGCGTGCGCCGCGATCAGGAAGGCCGAGGCGATCAGGCGGCGGGCGAGGCGCATCTGGCAACTCCGTTGGGGCGCGGATTTCCGATCTTGACCGCGATGGGCGACGTTGGCGATCGCCGATCCGCATCATTCGCCATTTAATCCGACGAGAGCAAGGCCCTGCTCTTCTCGGCGATCTCTTTCGGCACGGTCAGCGCTTTCTGCATGGCCGCCTGGGTCTGCTCTCCGGTCATCGGCTCGATCTCGAACTGCGCGCGATCGGCGTCGGCTTTCAGCTCGGGCGAGTTGGCGGCCTTCCAGAAGGCTTCCCGCAAAGCCGCGACGCGGTCCGCGGGGACATCGGGGGCGACCGCGAACGGCCGGGAGATGTCGATCGTGCCAAATAGGAAGTCGATGATCTGGCGTTCCTCGTCGTTGCGGGCGAAGTCACGCATCAGCGGTGCGTTCCCGAAGATCGGATGCGGCTTAGATCCCACCTGCATGATCGGCACGAGCTTGCCGCTCTCGATGTCCGCCTTGCGCGATGTGAGAGCCAGCGAAGCCCAAACGGAGCAGCGCGCGTCGATCTCGCCGCGGTCCACGGCCAGCAGGGCCTCGCCGGTTCCTTTGTAGCCTGCGATCACCTTGGTGTTGAACCCGAACATCTTTGTCATGAAACGGGGGTGATGGGAGGCGGAGTCGTCGTTGCCGTCAGAGCCGAAGATGATCTGACGTGTCTTCGCGTCCGCGATCGACTTGAAGCCGGATTTCCCCGAAGCCGTACAGCTCGATGTGTCCTGCGTGAGATTGCCCAGCCACTGCAGCTTCAACGTGCTCCAGCGGACGTTGGGCTGGTCGAGCTGCGGCGCGGTGAAGGCCGACGTCGAGACCAGA
>CAMDMH010000533.1 GCA_945901835.1 Devosia equisanguinis
GGACTCAACAGCCTTGAGGCTCAAGCAGGCGCCACCGCGCGAGCGCAATTTGAAGGTGCAATAACTTTTTGGATGGAGAAGAGCGGCCTCGGTCCCTTCGACGGTGTGCGCCTCACAATAGACCAGAGCGGCGCGGTCGAACTCGTGACCGGCGCGGCATCAGTCGGCCAGGGCGTCGAAACGGTCATGGCGCAGATCGCCGCCGATGGGCTGGGCGTAGAGCCGGGCATCATCCGCGTGCATCACGGACGCACGGATCTCATCGATTTCGGCCTCGGCGCATTCGCGTCGCGCGTCACCGTGATGACCGGCACCGCCACCTACGATGCCTGCGAGAAACTGAAGGCGAAGGCCATCGAGGTCGCCGCCGAGCTTCTGCAGACACCCGCCGACGCGCTCGAACTTTTAGAAGGCGCCGTGCGCTCGAAGACGGGCGCCGGTCCCTCGATCACGCTCGCCGAAATCGCGCGCGCACTCCATCCAGCGTCGCCCCAGCGCGGCAATCGCACGCCCGGGCTTTCAGCCGAAGGCTGGTATCACACGCACCACATGAACTATCCCTACGGCGTGCATCTCGCCGTGGTGAAGGTCGACGCAGAAACAGGCGGCGTCGCCGTCGAACGTCTCGCCGTCGCCTATGACATCGGCCGCGCCGTCAACCCGATGCTCGTCGAAGGCCAGATCCACGGCGGCCTTGCACAGGGCCTCGGCGGCGCATTGCTGGAAGAGTTCTCCTACGACGAACGCGGTCAGCCCACCGCCGTCACGTTCGCGGACTACCTGATGCCCACGATGTCCGAGATGCCGCGAACCATCGACGTGCTGATCACCGAAGACGCGCCGTCACCACTCAACCCGCTCGGCCTCAAGGGCGCAGGCGAAGCTGGCTCGAGCGCCGTCGGCGCGGTCATCGCCTCCGCCATCGACGACGCCCTCGGCCGCCCCGGCGCGATCACACAGTTGCCGGTGACGCCCGCCAGGCTTCGCGCGCTGATCCGCAACGCGTAGCCAAAAGTACTGCTGCATTCCCGACCGAGGCGTGAACCGACAGCCGGGATCTTTCCCATAAATTGAGGTGTAAAGGTCCCGGCTCTCGCTATTCGCTCGGCCGGGAACGCAAAAAGGGAGAGAGACAAAAAACGGGCGGTCCGGAGGGTCTCCCTCCGGTCGGGGCGTGGGGCCGAGGCCCCACTCGCGGCCTCGCCGCGACTATCACGCGCCCCGACGCTTGATCCCCTGCACCGCCGTCTCCATCGCCTGCAGAAACCGCGAACGATCCTGCTTGGAGAACGCAGCATTTCCGCCGCGCACCTCACCCATGGCGCGCAGATCGGTCATCAGTTCGCGCATCGCCAGCGCCATGCCGATCGACGCCTCGGTGAACGGCTTGCCGGTGTGGCCGATCACGGTAGCCCCCGCTTTGAGACAGCGCGATGCCAGCGGAATGTCACCGGTCACAACGATGTCGTCCGCCGTGCAGCGTTCAGCGATCCAGTCGTCGGCCTCGTCGAATTTATCGCCGACGACGACGCGCTTGATGAGCGGGCTGTCGGGCAATCGCATGAAGCTGTTCGACACCATGTACGCGTCGATGCCGTGGCGCTCTGCCACGCGCAGCACCTCGTCCTTCACCGGACATGCATCGGCATCGACGTAGATCTGCAAGTGCCCGCCCTCACACCGCCTTCGCGTCTTTGCCGGCGAAGCCTACGAATTTCGGCCCGATCTCCTCGCTGAACCACTGCATCTGCTCGCGCACGAAAGCGTCGGGCTTGTTGCCGAAGTTGAAGTAGAGGATCACCTCGTCGACGCCGATCGCCTCGACCTTCTTCAGGCTGTCGACGATCTGCTGGGGGCTACCGTAGAGGATCGAGTTATCGTCGAAATCGCCCTTCTTGGGATCGTTGAGCTTCTCGCCGATCTTCTTGAAGTAGGACAGCGACTCCGGCAATTGCCCGCGTCCGCCCTGGCTCATGGTTTTGCGCAAGCCCGCCATCGAGATGTAATCGACCATCCGGTCCATCGCGGCGTCTTCTTCCTTCGCGCCGCCGCCGATGTGGATGAAGTACGAGCACTTGACCTTGCGCACGGGCTTGGCCGCTTCGGCGCAGATGTCGCGATAGGCCTGTACGGCGTTGGCGAGATTACCAAACAGGATCGTCGAGGCGAACGGCGCGAGCAGAAGGTTCCAGTCGTACTTCGCGGCGAGCTTCATCGAGAATTGCGAGAACGACGCCATGTACGGCCGCCAGTCCTTCTGCTGCGGCTTCGGGAACACCTCCACGTCGTGGAACTCGTAGAACTGGCCCTTGTGGTCGAACGGCTTCGTCTCGTTCCAGCAGCGAATGAGAAGATCGATCCCTTCCGTGAAATGTTCGGCCGCCTTCTGGAAGTCGGCGCCGAACGGCGTGAACTCGTGCGCATCGTAGCCTCGTCCCGCCGCGAAATCGACGCGCCCGCCGGAGAGCTGATCGAGCGTCGCCCACTCCTCCGCCACGTGGATCGGATGATGGATCGGCAGCACGACGACGGCCGGCGCGAGACGGATGCGCGTCGTCACGGCCGCCACGTTGGCGAGCACGGCCAGCGGCACAGAGACGACACCGCGGCGGTTGAAATGATGCTCGCCGATCCACGCCGAGGCGAGCCCGAGCTTTTCGGCCAGCACCGCCTGGTCGCGGATCTCGAGCAGGAACTGCTCGGCCGAGCGCGGATTGTTCGGATAGCGGTTGTCGCTGAGCGTGAAGTAACCGAATTTCATGGACGTGCGTTCCCCCGGGCCTAGCCGCGATGATTGCGTTTACAGCACGCTAGCAGTCGATCGCAACACCGTCCACGCGACGCTGTGTGCCGCGCCCAAGAGCCCCTCACTGCAGCTTGGGCACGATCAAGCCGAAACACCCGCTCCCCAAAAGCAGACCGGCCCCACCCTTTCGAGTGTGGCCGGCTGAATGCTCCGGTTTCCCGATTCAACGATCGATACGGCTGATCTTCGACCCTTCGAGCGTGAGGTTGTACATCAGGCCCTTGTTGTCGAGAATGAAGCCGATCACCGGCTTGCGGATCGTATTGGTGTCGACAGCACCGCCGATACCCAGCGTGACGATCGCCACCGAGCCGTCGACGCCGATCTTCCAGCCCTGCTTGCGCCGGAAGCTCTCGAGCGAATCGGGCGTCATGAACATGATCACGACCGACCGCGCCTGCGCGCCGAACTGGAAGCCTATCGATGCGGAGATCGTATTATAGTAGGCGGCCGGACGGTTGCCGACGAGCAGCACGCCCTCGCCGTACTCGCCGCCGACGCCGAAGCCGGCCTTGACGACCGACGGGAAAACCAGAATGCCGGCCGCCCGGCGGGCAAGATCATGGCCGCCGTCCACGCGGCCGTAGAGCTTCTGCATCGTCGCGCCAGCGTCGGCATCGATCTCCGCCGCCGATGCTGCCTTGCCAGGCACGGCCGAAAACCCGGCCAGCGTCAGCGCAACCACGGCGGCCAAGGCTGCTTTCAAGAAAGTGCGCATCTGTCTTTCTCCTGCTCGCCAGTCCAGAACCGGCGGCGTCCCGAAACAATTGCGGATCGAGCCACTTGCAAAATAGTCCCAGCGCGCCGGATTTCTCGTCCTGAGGAGGGATGAGGCGAGGCGTCTCGCCGCGAGTCAGACGTGGTGGTTCTGCCAGGAAGCACCAGCGGATCGGACGGGACATGCCTCTCCAGCAGCAGCTAG
>CAMDMH010000534.1 GCA_945901835.1 Devosia equisanguinis
CAAAGTCATAAAGCAGGGATTCGATTGGCTTGGGCCCGAAATCGGCTTAGGCTTGCGCCAACCACGCCATCCGGAGAGACGCCATGGATACCGATCCCCGCGCCAAGGCGCATGCGCCCACCCATGCCGCTCGCGCGCCGCTCGCCGCCAAGGCCCGTGAGGCAATGGAGAAGCTGAACGGCGAGGCGGGCCATCTCGCGATCTGGCTCAGGACGCAGGCCAACGCGCCCTCGCAGAAGCCGTGGTTCACGCACACCGACGCGGCGGATGCCGGTCAGATGGCACAAGGGAAGGTCGCCGCCGGCCAGATGAAGGCGTCGCCCCATCTGTGGAAGTGGCGGGAGATCTCGCCTTACCTCGACAAGATCGCGCAGATCGCAGCGAACGCCGACGTGCCGCCGGTGGAATTCGCCGAGCGCCAGCAGTTCCTGCTGACGAACCCCGGTCTTGCCGGCCGTCTGCAAGTCGCTTCGACGATCCGCTGCGCCGTGTCGATCTATAACCCCGGCGACCTAGCGCGGGCGCATCTGCACACACCGAACGCGAGCCGCACCATCCTGTCGGACAGCGGCGGCTACACCAACGTCGAAGGCGAGAAGATCCGCGCGGTGCGCGGCGATCTCATCCTGACGCCGAACGGCACGTGGCACGATCACGGCAACGACGTCAAGAAGCCTGTCGTGTGGATCGATACGCTGGACTGGCCGATTCTGGAGTTCCTCGATTGCATCTGGCTCGACGAGGACATGCCGGCAGGCATCGTCGATCCCCGAGCCAACGTGCAGATCCAGAAAACCTCGCTCGAACAGGGCTATTCGCAACGCGCTTACGGTCGCGGTGGTCTCATACCGTCATTTCTGGAGCACAATCGGGGCGCGGGCCACGGCGTCACGCCTAACGTGCACTATCGTGGCGCCGACATCCGGGCGGCCCTCGAAGGTCTGCGCGGCGAGAAGGGCGACCCCTACGAGGGATTGCCGCTCGACATCGTCAATCCTGTCAACGGTGCGCCGTTGTTCGCGACGCTCGGCTTCGGCGCGCAGATGATCCGTGCCGGCGAGGAAACGCTGGCCAAGCGCGAAACCTCGAACGTCGTTTACGTCGTGCTGGAGGGGCGCGGGCAGACGGAGGTCGGCGGCCGCACCTTCGACTGGGAGGAGAACGACATCTTCGTTGTGCCGAACTTCCTGTGGCGCCGGCACGTCAATAAGGGGCCGAAGGACGCCGTGCTCTACACCATGCACGACCGGCCCTTGCTCCAGAAGATCGGCCAGCACCGCGTGCAAGGCCGCGGCAAGGACGGGAGCGTGGTTCAGATCGTGACGTGATCGAAGGGCGTCAGTGCTCCTGGCCTTCGAGCATGCCTTCGCCGAAACCCTCCGGCAGATCGAGGGGCGCGCGGTGGACATCTACGCCACCATCGCGGCCGAGCGTCACGATGTTGATCGAGCGGGCGTAGTCGGGCGAGCCCGAATACCACGCGCGAACTCTGCCGCTGCCGACTTCGACACGGCGGTTCCAATGGCCGAGTGCGACGTAGTCCGCCCGCGTCGCCGCGAGTTCGTCATCGCCGATCAGCCATGAGGGGCGCAGCCGCGTCGAGCGATCGGGCAGCGGCTCGTAGTGGCCGTGCGCCATCGCGATCTGCCACGGCGTCGAGCGTTCTCGCACCTGTGCCAAGGGATCCATGTCGCCGTAGTCGCGATGCGCGCGCCCCCAGACTTCGAGGCCGAGATGGCTGAAGTGCACGGCCTCCGGATTCGTGATGCCGAGAATGGTGAGGTGATCCAGCTTCGCGAACGCGGGATGATGGAACACGGCTTCTTCCACCGCGGGGTCGTGATTGCCGGGCAGGATCACGATCGGAATTTCGAACGCGCGCATCGTGGCGGCGGTGTGCACCAGCACTTCGTCGGGAAGCCGGTGATGGTCGAATGTATCACCCGCGAGCAGCACGACATCGGCGCGTGACTTCTGCGCGGCTTCGAGAACCGCGCGCAGCGGCCCGGCGCTGTCGCCGTCGAACAATTGCGCGTTGAACGTCATGTCGACGTGCACGTCCGAAGCGTGTGCGACGATGATCTCGCGGCGGCTCTGCGGGGCGGTCTTGTCGGACAAGTCGGTCGTCTTTCGCTGATCGATGAGGGGCTTGCGGGGATGCTACACGATCAACCCGCGTCTCGCCGAGCGGTGTCATTGGGAGAGAGCAGACAGGCGTCGCCGTAGGAGTAGAAGCGATAGTGCTGCGCGATGGCGTGGGCGTAGGCGGCCTGCATCCGGTCGAGGCCGCTGAAGGCGGAGACGAGCATGAACAGCGTAGATCGCGGCAAGTGGAAGTTCGTCAGTAGGAGATCGACCGCGCGGAACCTATAGCCGGGCGTGATGAAGATCGCGGTTTCGCCGCGAAAGGCGCCGAGTGTGCCGGTGGCAGCAGCGGCGCTTTCCAGCACGCGAAGCGGGGTCGTGCCGGCGGCGACGATCCGGCCACCTCGCGCGCGGGCAGCGTTGAGCCGTTCGGCGGTGGCCACGTCGATGTCGGCCCATTCGCTGTGCATCTTGTGAGCCGCCGTGTCCTCCGCCTTCACCGGCAGGAACGTTCCTGCACCGACATGCAGCGTCACGAAAGCGCGCTCGATGCCGGCTTCGTCGAGGCGCGCGAACAGCTCCGGCGTAAAATGCAGTCCGGCAGTGGGCGCTGCGACCGCGCCGTCCTTTGCGGCATAGATCGTCTGATACGTGTCGCGGTCGCTCGCCCTGGGGCCACGTTTCAGCGCGATGTAAGGCGGCAGCGGTACTTCGCCGACGCGGGCGATGGCTTCGTCGAGAAACGCTCCGGATAGATTGAAGGCCAGCGTCACCTCACCGGCCTCGCCGCGCTCGGTGACGTGCGCGCTCAATTCCCCCGCAAGACAGACCCGGCCTGCATCAGTGAAGCGAACGAGATCCCCTGGCATGAGCCGCTTCGCCGGTCGTGCGAACGCGCGCCAATGGCTGTCGTCGAGCCGCTTGATCAGGTTGAATGTCACGCGCGCCAGAAGGTCGCCTCGTACGCGGGTCCCCTCCAGCGCTGCAGGGATCACGCGCGTGTCGTTGAGCACGAGCACGTCGCCGCGCCGCAGCAGCGAGGGCAGATCGCGCACATGGGTATCGCGCAGCGCACTCGCCTTGTCGGCAACGGCGCCATCGACGACGAGCAGGCGCGCAGCATCGCGCGGAGAGGCCGGCTCCAGCGCAATCAGATCCTCGGGCAGCTCGAAGTCGAACAGGTCGGTGCGCACGTCGGTTTATCGATTTTGTCGGAGTTGGTCGCGTTGCCGCTGACTGCTAGCGGAATTGCCGCTGCGAGGCGAGTGTCTGAAGAGAGCGCGGTTTCGCCGATGAAACGACCCGACCCCTACCAGATCAGGTCTGGACAAGCGGACTATAGCGAGGCATCCATTTTGTGTGCGCTGCACAATAGACTTCCTGCCGACCGCGCCCCTCCCGTTTCCGGTCCCCGCTTCTCGACAAGGACACCCCCATGCTGCTCAAAGGCAGGAAAGCACTGATTACCGGTTCCACGTCCGGTATTGGCCTGGGTATCGCCGAAGCGATGGCGCGGGAAGGCGCCGACATCGTGGTGAACGGGCTCGGTGCGCAGGCGGACATCGACGCGGCGCTGGCGCGTGTGAAGGCCTTCGGCACGCGCGTCGCCTACGACGGCGCGAACATG
>CAMDMH010000535.1 GCA_945901835.1 Devosia equisanguinis
GCCGGAGTTTACCCCGGACACGGATCCGGGGCGGACCATGACGGAAAACAAGAAGTTCGCAGCGAAATCAGACAGCCTGATCGGCGATGCGGGCCAAGGCTTCCTCGCGGCCGAGCGCGACCATCATCTCGCCGACGGGCGGCGAGACGGTCGATCCGGTGAGCGCTGCGCGCAGGGGCTGGGCGATCTGCCCGAGCTTCTTGCCCGCCTGCTCAGCATGAGCGCGGATGATGACGTCGAGCGTCGGAGCGTCCCAGGTTGCAGCCGTTGCGAATTCGGCGGCGAGCGCTTTCAGCGTCGCCTTCGCGTCGGCGTCGAGCAGCTTCTCCGCCTTATCGTCGAGCTTCAGCGGACGCGAGGCAATGAGGAAAGCTGCGCCGGCCGGGATGTCCTTCAACGTCTTGGCGCGCTCCATCAGGGCGGGTAGGATCGCGTCGAGCCTGCCCCAACCGACGCGGTCGAGCGCGGCCTTGGTGGCGACGCCGTTCTCCATTTCCGGAAGCGCGTCCTGCAGGCGCGCCTTGATCTCGGCAGGCGAGGATTTGCGGATGTAGTGGCCGTTGAGGTCGGCCAGCTTGGCGAAGTCGAAGCGGGCAGCGCTCTTGCCGATGCCGTCCAGCTCGAACCACTCGATCATCTGCTCGGTCGACATGATCTCGTCGTTGCCGTGGCTCCAGCCGAGCCGCACGAGATAGTTGCGCAACGCGACCGGCAGGTAGCCCATCGCGCGATATTCGTCGGTGCCCTGCGCACCGTGGCGCTTGGACAGCTTGGCGCCGTCGGGGCCGTGGATCAGCGGAACGTGGGCCAACACCGGCACGTCCCAGCCGCAGGCGAGATAGACCTGCGTCTGGCGGCTTGCATTGTTCAGATGGTCCGCGCCGCGGATGACATGCGTGACGCCCATGTCGTGATCGTCGACGACACCAGCAAAGTTGTAGGTCGGCGCGCCGTCGCTGCGCACGATGATCATGTCGTCGAGCTGCGTGTTCTGGACGACGACGCGGCCGGCGACCTTGTCCTCGACGATCGTTTCGCCCTCACGCGGCGCGCGCAGGCGGATTGCGGGCCTGACGCCGGCGGGAGCTTCCTCGGGGTCGCGGTCGCGCCAGGGGCTCTGGATGGTTTGGGGACCGCGCGGGGGCCGCTTTTCCTCCTTCGCCAACGCGCGCTCGGCATCGATGGCGCCGCGCATGGCCTCGAGGTCGGCCGCCGTCAGGTAGCAGTTGTACGCCTTGCCCTCGGCCAGAAGCTGGCGTGCAACCTCGCGGTGGCGGTCCGCGCGGGCGAACTGGAACAGCGGCTCGGCGTGCCAATCGAGCTCGAGCCACTTCAGCGAGTTCAAAATCGCGTCGACGTGCTCCTGCCTGGAGCGCTCGCGGTCGGTATCCTCGATGCGTAGCAGGAACTTGCCGCCGGTGTGGCGGGCGTAGAGCCAGTTGAACAGCGCGGTGCGGGCGCCGCCGATATGGAGCGTGCCCGTGGGCGAGGGGGCAAATCGGGTGACGACGGGTTTTTGCATGTGATTTCAATCGGGTCGGTTGGTAAGAATCGGGGTGGCGGGCGGTGTAGCACGGGCGGGCGCGGGCGTCTTGTTCCGGCTTTGGGCGGACGATGACAGTTTGTTACCCCCGGAATTGACAATCGCGGGCAACAGCGCCCTTGCCCAACAAATTTTTCTTGTTGGGCAAGCACAGCTTGTGATATTTGTTGCCCAACAAATCCAACATGTTGGGCAAGCCCAGCGAGACTTCGACATGCAGACTATTCCGCTCGCAATCCAGACCCTGTTCTCTGAACTCGAACAGAGATCGTATGACGCTGACTTCACTGAGCAATTTGACCATCGTGGTCAGTTCAGGAAAAAGAAGCGGCACAACAAATTCTACTGGTACTTCACCTACCGAGATGGCGGCAAAGTCGTCGACAAATACGTTGGACCGGTGGCCGACGCGCAGATTGCCGATCGGGTTCGCCGTTTCAGCGAGTTGAAGCACGATTTCGATCAACGCTGATCGTTCGTCCGGCTGTTGGCCTCTGCCGGTTTGCCAATCGTAGATCATACCAGCGGCGAGATCGTAGCAGCGCTCGTTCGAGCCGGCTTTTTTCGTTTGCGCGGCGTTCTCGTCGGCACCACGGCCTATCAGTGCTATTCAGGGATCCTCGGCATACGTATGCCCGCGGCGACGATCCGCACACAAGACGCTGACTTCGCCCAATTCTTTGCTGTCGCCAACATGATTGACGATGCTATTCCCTCGATGATCGAGGCGCTGCAAAGCGTCGATCCGAGCTTCAAGCCGGTCCCGCATATCTCCGGTGGCCTTGCCGCGACAGCCTTCGCAAACAAGGATCGGTACAAGGTTGAATTCCTTACGCCCAATCGAGGTAGCGACCACTACAATGGCAGGCCAGCACCAATGCGTGCGCTCGGAGGTGCATCGGCGGAGCCTCTGCGGTTTCTTGATTTTCTCATTCGCGATCCAATTCGTTCCGTCATGCTTCACGAAGCAGGCTTGCCGGTGACGATCCCCGCACCCGAGCGGTTTGCGATCCACAAGCTGATCGTTGCGGGGCGTCGCATTCAAGGCTCGAGCAAGGTCGACAAGGATCTTGCTCAGTGCTCACACCTTATCGAAGCCTTGTGGCACAAGCGGCAGGCAGATATCTCCTCGGTTTGGCAAGAGGCCTGGGAACGCGGTCCCGCGTGGCGAGAAGAACTGACCAAGGGGCTTGATAGAATAGAAAGCTCCGTCGCAGGCAAACTTGAGAAGGCCGTAAGGGCAGGTGCGGCCAAGAGAAGAGCCGCAGCACCCTGGCCTCGCGCCTGATGCTCGCGCAGGGATGCCAAGTCACACCCACATTGTCGTTTCGCGAGATACGATTTCGACACTAAGCCAGGACAAGCGATCATGACGACCGATAACGACACCCGCGAGCCCGGCTCCGATTTCATCCGGGACATCGTCCAGGAAGATCTCGCGCAAGGCCGGCACAAGACGGTCGTGACGCGCTTTCCACCGGAGCCCAACGGGTTTCTGCACATCGGGCATGCCAAGTCGATCTGCCTCAACTTCGGCATCGCGCAAGAGTTCGGCGGCCGCTGCCATCTGCGCATGGACGATACGAACCCGACCAAGGAAGAGCAGCTTTACATCGACGCGATCCAGAAGGACGTGCGGTGGCTCGGTTTCGACTGGGGCACGCATTTCCATCATGCATCCGACTATTTCGAGCAGCTCTACGGCTGGGCCGAGGGGCTCATCAAGGCCGGCAAGGCGTACGTCGACGACCAGAGTCCGGACGACATGCGCGCCGCCCGCGGTACGCTGACGGAGCCCGGTCGCAACAGCCCGTTCCGTGATCGTACGGTAGACGAGAACCTCGATCTCTTTCGCAGGATGCGCGCGGGCGAATTCCCGAACGGGGCGCGCGTGCTGCGCGCGAAGATCGACATGGCCTCCGGCAACATCAACATGCGCGATCCCGTGCTCTATCGCATTTTGCATTCGACGCACCCGCGCACGGGCGACGCCTGGAAGATCTACCCCAGCTACGATTACGCGCACGGCCAGTCCGACGCGATCGAGGGCATCACGCATTCGATCTGCACGCTGGAGTTCGCGGATCACAGGCCGCTATACGAGTGGTTCTTAGAAAACCTCCCGGTGCCCGCACAGCCCCGGCAATACGAGTTTGCGCGGCTCAAC
>CAMDMH010000536.1 GCA_945901835.1 Devosia equisanguinis
ACTGGGTGCTGTCATCTTTTCTACGCCTGCCCAATCCGACAGTGCGCCGGCAACCGGGCCGGCGCGCGTTTTCGAGGAATTGCAGAATGCAAGGTCACGAGGGCCGCCGGAACGACGCTCGAAGTGCCGGCGCCAAAGGATGGTTCGACGCAGCCGGTCACATCTACAAGGTGATCGGCGGCTGGCTCAGCCATCGCGGTCTCGCCGCGGTCAGCATGTTCGAGAGAGAAACGCGCGCAAAGCTCGCGCTGGATGCAGCCCAACTGGGAACCTGGTCTTGGGAGATCGAGACCGATACGCTCGAGGTCGACGAGTTCGCGGCTGCGCTGTGGGGGCTGCCCGGCGGCCACCGTACGACTCTGAAAGCGTTCGAAGACCGGGTGCATCGGGAAGACCGGCCAGCGCGCCAGAGAGCCATGGAGCAGGCCATCGATCCGGCCGGCGAAGGCCGTTACTTCGCCGATTTCCGCATCATGATGGAGGACGGCAGTACACGGCATATCGTGTCGCGCGGCGCGACCGAGTTCCGTCTCGGCAAGCCATTGCGGGTGATCGGAATCGTGCGGGACGACACGCGCCGGCGCGAAGCTTTGCATGCCGAGAGCCGTTCGGAGGCTCGCCTTTCAGGCATTCTATCGATCGCGGCAGATGCCATCATCTCGATCGACGTCAAGCACCGCATCGTACTCTTCAACCAGGGCGCGGAGAAGATCTTCGGCTATGCCAGCGCGGAAATCATGGGCCAGCCGCTCGAGGCGCTCATTCCGCAGCGCTTCCGGGCCTCGCACGGGGGACACATCCAGCGGTTCGCGGCCTCCGGCGTGACCGCACAACAAATGGGCGAGCGGCGGGAGGTCGCCGGCTTGCGCAAGGACGGTACGGAGTTTCCGGCGGAAGCGTCGATCTCGAAGCTCGTCATCGACGGCAATCCGACCTTCACCGTAGTGCTGCGCGACGTCACCGATCGCAAGCGGCTCGAGATAGAACTCGAACGGCGCGTCGCCGAACGAACCGCGGAACTCTCCGCGCTGCTCGACGCGGTGCCCGACGGCATCGTGCAAACCGGCCCCGACCGGCACATCCGCGTGCCCAACGCGGCCGCAAGCCGGCTTTTCGGCTACAGCCGTGACGAACTGATCGGCAAGCCGGCGAGCATTTTGTTCGCGTCGGACCAGGACAGCGCTGCGGCCGACGCGGCCTGGCGCGCGCTCGATGCAGGACAATCGTCGGAGACGCTGACTTTGGAGTGCCGGCGCAAAGACGGGACGGCATTCACGGCGATGGTGCGCGGCAGCGTCGTGCGGGGCGCTGACGGCAAGGTGGTGAGCCGGGTCGGTATGATCCGCGACGTCACCGACGACCTGAAACGGCAAAAGGCACTGACCGCCGCCCAGCGCATGGAAGCATTCGGGCAGCTCACCGGCGGCATCGCGCACGACTTCAACAATCTGCTCACCGTGATCACAGGTAATCACGAGCTGCTCGAGATGCGGCTCACCGACGAACGCCAGATCGCGTTGCTGAAGCGAGCGCAGACGGCGGCCGAAATGGGTGCTCGGCTGACCTCGCGGCTGCTCACGTTCGCACGCCGGCGGCAGCTTGCGACGTCGCTGTTGAGCCTCAACGAGCAGATCACGCAGATGGTCGATCTGCTGCGGCGCTCGATCGGCGAGCAGATCACACTGACGACCAACCTCTCGCCGAAACTCCCCCTGGTGAAGGCCGATCCCAGCGAGATCGAGAACGCGGTCCTCAACCTCGCGATCAACGCACGCGACGCGATGCCCAACGGCGGGACAATCGTGATCGAAACGAGCGAGCATGTCGTCGATGCGAGAGGGGTATCCGACGACAACAGGCTCAAGCCCGGGCACTATGTCCGGCTATCGGTGACCGACACGGGCTGCGGCATGGCGCCGGACGTGGCGAGCCACGCGTTCGAGCCGTTCTTCACTACGAAGCCGCACGGCAAGGGGACCGGCCTCGGGCTCAGCACGATCCACGGTTTCGCACAGCAGTCCGGCGGTACCGTCACGCTCTACAGCGAGCCTGGAATCGGCACAACGGTGAGCATATACTTGCCGAAGGTCGAAGCCGACAGCAGTCGGATGGCGCTTTCTTTCGGCGACGAAACGCCACCGGTTTCGGCCGGCGAGAAAGTGCTGTTGGTCGAAGACAACGCGGAAGTCCGTCAGGTCGCGCGCCAGTTGCTCGACGGCCTGGGCTACGAGGTGGACGAGGTGCAGACCGGTGCCGCTGCGATCGACGAACTGCACAAAGGCGGGGCGGGCAAGTACGATATCGTGTTCTGCGATGTCGTTATGCCGGGCGGCGCGTCCGGCTTCGACGTCGCCCGGTGGATCAGCGCACATGCGCCCCACGTGCGCGTTCTCTTGACGTCCGGCTATCCCGACGAGGTCGCGAGCAGCCACAACAGTGATATCGCGGACGTGATCCTGCTGCGCAAACCCTACAGCCGCTTGGAACTTGCTCGCGCACTGCGCCAGCTTCTCGATACGCAAGCCTGAGGTCTCATTTCTGCCGGACATTGTGGCGAGAAGCGTCTATCTTCGGCATCGGCAGATGTCTCAGCGGAGGGGTGACGCGATGACAAGGATGCGGACGCTGCTCGGGCTCGCGCTCACCGGCTGCTGCTGGTACGGGGCGGCATTTGCCCAAGGCGGGCCTACCGGTTTTCCGCCGGCGACGCCGCCTACCGCTTCGGCGCACCCGGCCCCCAGCGCCGCGACCGCCGTCCCAAAAACCGCAGCCGACGTCGTCCCGGCCAAGACGCTGTTCGGCGCCGTCAAGCAGCCCGCTCCGATACCGCCGAGCGCCGTCGGCGGCTATGCCGGCGGCTGCCTCGCCGGCGCACGTGCGCTGCCGATCGACGGCAAGGCCTGGCAGGCGATGCGGCTCAGCCGCAACCGCAACTGGGGCCATCCCGAGCTCGTGCGCTGGGTCGAGAACTTTGCGATCGACGCGCAGAAGTCGGACGGCTGGCCGGGGCTGCTGGTCGGCGACATGTCACAACCACGGGGTGGCCCGATGCTGACGGGCCATGCCAGCCATCAGATCGGGCTCGATGCCGATATCTGGTTCACGCCAATGCCCAACCGCCGCCTCAGCGAGACCGAACGCGAGGAGATGTCGGCCGTCACGATGCTCGGACAGGACCAATTGTCCGTCGATCCGCAGCGCTGGGACGAGCCGCGCGCGCGCATCATCATGCGGGCTGCGCAGTCGCCGCAGGTGGAGCGGATCTTCGTGCATCCTGCGATCAAGAAGGCGCTGTGCGACAGCGCCGACAAGATGGGACCCGACCGCGCCTGGCTGTCGAAAGTGAGGGCTTATTGGGGCCATCACCATCATTTCCATGTGCGGATGGGGTGCCCCAAGGACAGCGCGAGCTGCAAGCCGCAACTTCCGCCGCCGGGCGACGACGGATGCGGCGCTGAACTCGCGGACTGGTTCAAGCGGATCACCGCGCCGCCCAAGCCCGTCACCGGCCCGCCGAAGCCGCCGCCGCCGCCGATGACGCTCGACAGGCTGCCGGCCGAGTGCCGCGTGGTGCTCGAAACCGGCGTGTCGAAGGGGATCGTGAAATCGGCTCCGGCAGCACCGACCACGTTGCAGGCGGGCGCTCGCTAGTGTTCCGGTTCCGACATTTGCTTCCCCTTGCGGCACCGTCGGAGCAAAT
>CAMDMH010000537.1 GCA_945901835.1 Devosia equisanguinis
AAACCGTTGCCCGTTGCCCGTTGCCTACTACTGCCTCAAACCAGGCACACCAGCACCTTCACGATCGGCTTCTTGCCCCAGGCTTGATCGACAGCGGCGCGCACGGCACGCTTCAAGGCATCGGCGACCATTTTGTCGTCCTTGCGCCGCTTCATCGGAATGCTCTCCAGCGTCCCGTCGACGATCTTGAATATGGCTTCTTCCATAGAGCGCCCGTCGAGCGTCGTCTGCGGAATTCCGTCGAGCGCAACTTCCGGATCGGCGCAGACCTCGCCGTGCTTGTCGATCGCCACCGCCACACACACGATGCCGGCGAACGAAAGCCGCCGCCGTTCGCGCACAGGCCCTTCGACCGAAGGCACGATCAGCTTGCCGTCGCGATAGAACCGGCCGACCGGCACGTCGTCGATCACCTTGGCCGGACGCGGCAGCAGCCGGAGCATCTGTCCGTTGTAGGCGACATGCGTCTCCGGCACACCGGCCTCGCGCGCAAGCTTGGCGTGCTCCTCCATATGCCGCGCTTCGCCGTGCATCGGCACCGCGAGCTTCGGTTTCAGGAACGCATACATCTGCTTCAGTTCTTCGCGCCGCGGATGCCCTGTGACGTGCACCAGCGCGTCGCTGTCGGTGATGACCTCGACCCCGAGCCGTGCCAGGCTGTTCTGGATCTTGCCGATGCCGATTTCGTTGCCCGGAATCGGCCGCGACGAGAAGATCACCATATCCCCGCGCGAAAGCTTGATCTCCGGATGCTCGCCTTCCGCGATCCGCGCCATGGCAGCGCGCGGCTCGCCCTGGCTGCCGGTGCACAGCGCCACCACTTCGTGCGGCTCGAGATAGCCGAAATGCTGCTGATCGAGCGCCGACAGGCTCTCCGGCAGATAGCCGGTGTCCTTCGCCACCTGGATCACGCGATGCAGCGCGCGGCCCGAAATGACGAGCTTGCGCCCCGCCGCCTCGGCCGCATCAGCAACCGCCTTCACGCGCGCGACATTGGACGCGAACGACGTCACTGCCACGCGCCGCTTGGCGCCCTTGATGATCTTCGCGATCGACGCGCCGACCTCCGTTTCCGATGGCGAGCGGCCGTGTCGCAGGGCGTTCGTGGAATCGCAGATCACGACGTCCACGCCTTCCGCACCGAGCTTTTCGAGCCGCGCCTCGTCGGCCGGCTCGCCGACCAGCGGCGTGGCGTCGAACTTCCAGTCGCCGGTATGGAACACGGTGCCGAGATCGGTCCGGATCACGACGCCGGAGGGCTCGGGGATCGAGTGGGCCAGCGTCACCAGCTCGAGATCGAACGGCCCGATGTTGAAGCGGCTGCCCATCTTCACGATGGTGATCGGCAGCTTCACGCGATTGCCGTTCTCCACGACCTTCGCCGCCAGCATGCCCGCCGTGAACGGCGTCGCGAAGATCGGGCACTTGAGCTTCGGCCACATATCGAGCACGGCGCCGATGTGGTCTTCGTGCGCGTGCGTCAGCAGAAGCCCTGCAAGCGAGCCCTTTTCCGCCTCGATGAAGCGAAGGTCCGGCAGCACGACGTCGACGCCAGGCTCGTTCTCGTGCGGGAATGTGAGCCCCAGATCGACCATCAGCCATTGCCGGGCTTTCGGCGAGCCGATGCCGTACAAATAGGCATTCATTCCGATTTCGCCGAGCCCGCCCATGGCCACGAGCACGAGCTCACCGCTACTGCGGGCCGTGGTAGACTCGTTCATATCAGATTGATCCTTCACTCGTGCGCGGTAGCAGGTTCACGTCCCCGAACGTGAAACGTCGCGGAGTTTCAGAACTCGACGTGACACTATCAATCAGAAGCGCCCCTGTCTCGTCTATTCCGGCGAATACCCCGCATACCCGCTCCGCGCCGGTGTTTATCTCGATCGCCTGCCCCATTCCGCCACAACGCATGAGCCAAGCCGCCCGCACGACATCGAAGCGGGCCCCCATGGCCCAAGCCGCCAGCCAGCGCCGCATTTGCCGGTCGAGCCCGCCCAGAAGCTCCCGGGGCGACGGTGCCGCACCGAGACCGCACACCGTCGCGACAGCCCGGCCGTCGATCGACGGCGCCTCAGCGATGTTCACCCCGATCCCGACCGCCGCCATGATCTGCCCGCCGCACATAGTGCTCTCGATCAGAATGCCCCCGAGCTTCGCCTCGCCCAGCAGGATATCGTTCGGCCACTTGAGCCGAAGCCCAGCCGCGGCAGCCCTCAGCGAACCGCCGGCAAGCTCCGCCAACGCATCATGAACCGCGACGCCGGTGAGCAGCGAGAGTTGATGCAGGTGACCAATCTCGCAACCGGGCGAGATCAGCAGCGTCGCGGCGAGATTGCCCTCGGACGAAAACCACGTCCGCCCCGAACGGCCCCGCCCCGCGCTCTGCCGCCGCGCGATGATCCACACCGGTACGCGGTCCCCCTGGCCGGCACGGCGCAACGCCTCGGTATTCGTCGAGCCGACCTCGTCGAGCTCGATGATCGGAAACCCTAGTCCCTCGGTCTCGGCCCCCTCGGTCGCTCGATCGCTCCCCATCGCCTGTGCCCGATGCACCTTCAGAACCGGAACGAGGCGGCAGCGGCGCTCGCCGCATTTATCAGCGGCGACGGCGCGACGACGAACAGCAGAACGAAAATCGCCGACACCGCCATGACGAAGCCGACCTTCACCCGCACCGGCAGAAACGCCTGCGCCGGCTTATCGAAGTACATCACCTTGACGATCCGGAGGTAGTAGTAGGCGCCGATCACGCTGGCGACGACGCCGATCACTGCCAGCCAGTAGTTGCCCGACTTGATCGCCGGCATGAAGGCGTAGAACTTCCCGAAGAACCCGGCGAGCGGGGGAATACCGGCGAGCGAGAACATCAGTGCCGCCATCGCGGCCGCCATCGGCCCGTTGCGTTCGGCGAGCCCAGCGAGCTCGGCGATCTCCTCGACCGAGCCTTCCTCGCGCCGCATTGCGAGCACGCAGGCGAACGCCCCCAGCGTCATGACGACATAGATCGCCATGCAGATCAGCACGCCCTCGACGCCTTCCTTCGAGTTCGACACCAGCGGCACCAGCGCGAAGCCGACGTTGGCGATCGACGAATAGGCGAGCAGCCGCTTGATATTGGTCTGCCCGATCGCCGCGAACGCGCCGAACAGCATCGAAGCGATGGCGAGAAACGCCAAGATCTGCTGCCATTGCCCGGCGATCCCCGGGAACGCGCTCGTCACGACCCGCACCAGCAACGCCATTGCCGCTACCTTGGGTGCTGCCGAAAAGAACGCCGTCACCGGCGTCGGCGCCCCTTCGTAGACATCAGGCGTCCACATATGGAACGGCACCGCCGAGATCTTGAACGCGATGCCGACCAACAGGAACACGAGACCGAAGACGAGGCCGACGTTGGCCATCGCGTTCGCGCCCTTCGCCACCTGTGCGATCTGCGCGAAGCTCGTCGCGCCCGTGAACCCGTAGATCAGCGACGCACCGTAGAGCAGCATGCCCGACGAGAGCGCGCCCAGCACGAAATACTTCAGGCCCGCCTCGCTCGAACGCACGTCGTCACGCCGGAACGCGGCGACGACATAGAGCGACAGGCTCTGCAGCTCCAGTCCGAGATAGAGCGACAGGAGATCGCCCGCCGATATCATCATCATCATGCCCGCGGTCGCGAGCAGGATCAGCACCGGATATTCGAAT
>CAMDMH010000538.1 GCA_945901835.1 Devosia equisanguinis
GCGACCCGACGCGGTCGTCGCGCGTCGATGTCGGGTTGCGCTCCACTTTGCTGCGCTTGACCCGACCTACGAGGTTTCCATGTCCGAAATCGACCGGCTGTTCGCGGAGCGCGAGGCCAAGCGCATAGAGAAGGAGCGCGAACGGCGCGAACGCTTCGACGTCGCGATGGGGTTTCTGCGCGAACTCTACGAGAACGACGTGAAGCCGTCGAAGACGCTCGTCGCGCACGAGGTCGATGGGCAACTCGACGAGAACCGCCTGCTGCTGCATCGCCGGAATGCAGGCATTTACGCGGATGCATTTCAGATCGCGGTCGGGCCGGACGGCGATCTGGACATCGCGGGGCGGTCGCTGGGGCAGTACCAGCCGGACAACAAGGTCAAGCTGCGCCGCGAAATCATCACGGAAATGCTGACGTATTTCGATCTGTAGAGGGCCTCGTGCTACATCGCAGATCGTTGTGCGCGTTGCCGCCCCTCACCCCGACCCTCTCCCCACGCGTGAAGGACGCGTAGGGAGAGGGAGAAGTATGAAACGCTGGATCACGTGGCGTTGGCTTGGGGCTGCAATCCCGATAAGGTGCGGCATCCCATTCAGGAGGACCGCTCATGCCGCGATTTCCAGGCGACATCCCCGCCGGTGTCATTCCCGCCTGCATCCTACCGTTTCACGACGATTTGAGCCTCGACCTAAAGTCGTTCGCCAAGCACTTGCAGCATACTGCTGCCGTGCCGGGGCTTTCGGCGGTCACGATCAATGCGCATTCGACGGAGGTCGCTTCGTGCACGCTCGACGAGCAGCGCGAGGTGATGGATGCCACTGTCGATGCGATCGGTGACAAGCTCGCGATCGTGCACGGCGTCTATGCGGAAGGCAGCCTGGAGGCGGCACGGATCTCCAAGCAGGCGACGAGCCAAGGTGCGGCGACGCTGCTCGTGTTTCCGCCGGGGCCGTTCACGATGGGGCAGAACGCCGACATGGTGCTCGCGCACTTCAAGCGCATCGCGGACGCCAGCGACCTGCCGATCATCGCGTTCCAGTATCCGCTTGCGGGCGGCCAAGGCTATCCGCGGGAGACGCTCAACCGCCTGTTCGACGAAGTGCCGACGGTCCGTGCGATCAAGGACTGGTGTAACAGCGTTCCCCAGCACGAGCGTCAGATCATGGATCTGCAGAGCCGCTCGCGGCCGGTGAACGTGCTGACGACGCATTCTGCGTGGTTGTTCTCGTCGCTGGTGCTCGGCTGCAATGGTCTGCTGTCCGGCTCCGGCAGCGTGATCGCAGATCTGCAGTCGGAGTTGTTCCATGCGGTGCAGGCGAACGATCTGGCGAAGGCGAAGGCGGTCAACGCGCGCATCCGGATCATGACGCAGCTGTTCTATTCGAACCCGTTCGTCGACATGCACAATCGCATGAAGGAAGCACTGGTGCTGCTCGGGCGCATTCCGCGCGCCGTCGTGCGGCCGCCGCTCGTCAAGATCAGTCAGGCCGAGATCGAGCGGATACGCCAGGGGTTGATCGAGGCGCAATTGCTGCCGGCGGACAAAGCGCTCGCAGCGGAGTAGTGAGCAGCGGCGGCAAAGCCGACACCGAGGGAGGAAATGCCATGAGGCGGTTCGAGCGGCTGCGGCCGTCGCGTTTGCTTGCCTGTGTGCTCTTCACCCTCGTTGCAGTTCCTGCTGCGGTCCGGGCGGACGATATCGCGGCGTTCTATACGGGGCGCACGATCACGTTCGTGTCGGGTTCGTCGCCCGGGGCTTCCTACGACGTGCATTCGCGCCTGGTCGCGCGGCATCTCGGCGGTTTCATTTCCGGCAAGCCGACGATCGTCGTGCAGAACATGCCGGGCGCGGGAAGCAAGGCGGCGGCCAATCACCTTTATGCGGCGGCTGCGCGTGACGGAAGCGTGATCGGCATGTTCGGGCGCGGGGTCTATCTCGATGCAGTGTTCGGCATCGAGGGAACGCGTTTCGATCCGCTGAAATTCGGTTGGATCGGCAGTCACGGCCGTGAGACGAGTGCGCTGGTCGCTGGCATCGACACGCCGTTCAAAACGTTCGCCGACGTTCAGAAGAGCGAGATGCTGGCGGGCACGCCGCCGCCGGGCTCGGACGTGCATTCGTTCGGCATGATGCTCAACGCGCACACTGGCACGAAACTGAAGCTGATCAGCGGATACCCTGGGCTTGCTGCGGTGGCTCTCGCGATCGATCGCGGCGAGGTGCAGGGCGTTCCGGGGCCGTCGATCGCATCGCTGATGGCGCTTCGTCCGCAATGGCTAACGGAGCCCGGAAAAGCGCGATTCCTCGTGCAGTTGGGCACTAGCCCGCATGCGACGCTGCTGCAGGGTGTGCCGATGGTTCATCAGTTCGCGCGATCAGACACGGACCGGAAGGCGCTCGACCTGATGCTGGCACGGCTCGAGATCGCGTATCCGCTGACGGTGCCGCCGGAGGTGCCGCCTGCGCGTCTCGCCGCGCTGCGTACGGCGTTTGCCGGGATGGTAAAGAGCGAGGAGTTCCTCACCGACGCTCGGAAGCTGCACGCGGAGATTTCGCCTTCCAGCGGCGAGCGCGTGCGCGAATTGATCGCGCTGGCTTACGCAGCACCCAAGGACGTCATCGCGCGGGCGAAGTCGGCCTTCGAGCAGTAGTTTAGACCGCTCACTTTGCATCCGCGCGCCGGTGTCGTATGCGAGCCTTCAATGATCCGATGATCTTTTCCGATGTCAGACCCGGGGGTCTGACATCACAAACACGCGAGGAATCCGATGAGTTCGAAGGCCAAGACGCGCGACGGCGTCGAGATCGTGTACGACATCCACGGCGACAAGAATGCGCCCAAGCGCATCGCGCTCGTTCATTCGCTAGCGATGGAGCGCGGCTTCTGGGATGGCGTGGTGGCTCAACTCGCCGGCAAGGCTGCGATCCTGACGATCGACTGCCGTGGACATGGCCAGTCGGGCAAGCCAAAGGGGCCCTATACGGTCGAGCAGTTCGCGGACGATCTCGCCGATGTGATGACGCACGTGGGCTGGGACAAGGCGACGGTGGCCGGGTGCTCGATGGGTGGGTGTGTGGCGCTGGCATTCGCGATCCGACATCCGCAGCGGACGAAGAGCCTCGGTCTCATCGATACGACGGCATGGTATGGCGCGGATGCGCCGAAGGCGTGGGGCGAGCGCGCGGACGCGGCCGTCAACAAAGGGCTGTCGTCGCTCGCCGACTTCCAGCTCACGCGCTGGTTTTCGGATGCCTATCGCACGAGCGGCAATGCCGTGGTGAAGAAGGCGCTGGAGGTGTTCCTGGCGAACGAAATCCCGGCCTACGCGGATACCTGCCGGATGCTCGGGGCCGCCGACCTGCGCGACAAGCTCGGCGGCATCGACATGCCGACGCGGATCATCGTGGGTGAGGAGGACTATGCGACGACGGTCGACATGGCCAAGGCGATGAATGCGGGTATCAAGGGTTCGACGATGATGGTGCTCGCCAAGGCGCGCCACCTGACGCCGCTGGAAGTGCCGGAGAAGATCGCGCCGGAGCTCGAGAAGCTGCTTTAGAGATTTTGGATCTCGGGCCGGTAAGCTGCAGATTCGCCGCGCAACCCGCCACATCGAGCTGAGCCGGCGGGTTACGAGATGCCACTTGCATCGCTCACCCGCCCTACAGCTGGCATAGCTAGGGCTTGT
>CAMDMH010000539.1 GCA_945901835.1 Devosia equisanguinis
AGAAAACTCCGCGCCTTCCTTCGTGCCGCTCGGCCAGCGGCTCGTCACCGTCTTGGTCCGCGTATAGAACCGGATCGCGTCGGGACCGTGCTGATTGAGATCGCCGAACATCGAGCGCTTCCAGCCGCCGAACGTATAGTACGCGAGCGGTACGGGGATCGGCACGTTGATGCCGATCATGCCGACGTTGACTTTCGCCGCAAAATCGCGCGCGGCATCGCCGTCCCGCGTGAAGATCGCGACGCCATTGCCGTACTCGTGCTCGTTCGGCAGCCGCAACGCCTCTGCGTAATCCTTCGCGCGCACGACGGACAGCACCGGCCCGAAGATTTCTTCCTTGTAGATCCGCATATCCGCCGTCACGTTGTCGAACAGGCAGCCGCCCATGTAGAAGCCGTTCTCGTAGCCCTGCATCTTGAACTTGCGGCCGTCGACCGCGAGCTTTGCGCCTTCCTTGATGCCGAGATCGACATAGTCCCGCACCTTCTGCAGATGCGCCTTCGTCACCAGCGGGCCGAAATCCGCGTCGTTGGAAATCGACGGCCCGATCTTCAGGCTCTCGACCTTCGGGATCAACTTGGCCATCAGCGCATCGGCCGTCTTCTGGCCCACCGGCACCGCCACCGACACCGCCATGCAGCGCTCGCCGGCCGAACCGTAGCCAGCCCCGATCAACGCATCGACCGCCTGATCCATGTCCGCGTCCGGCATGATGATCATGTGGTTCTTCGCACCGCCGAACGCATGCACGCGTTTGCCGTTCGCCGTGCCGCGCTTGTAGACATACTCCGCGATCGGCGTGGAGCCGACGAAGCCGATGCCGGCGATCTCAGGATCGTCGAGCAGGGCATCGACCGCAACCTTGTCGCCGTTGATGACGTTAAGAATGCCCGGCGGCAGCCCCGCTTCCATCATCAATTCGGCGAGCATCAGCGGCACCGACGGATCGCGCTCAGAAGGCTTCAGCACGAATGCATTGCCGCACACGATCGCCGGCGCGAACTTCCACATCGGGATCATCGCCGGGAAATTGAACGGCGTGATACCCGCGACCACGCCGAGCGGCTGGCGCAGCGAATAGATGTCGATGCCCGGCCCAGCGCCTTCCGTGTACTCGCCCTTCATCAGATGGGGCGCACCGATCGCGAACTCCGCCACCTCGAGCCCGCGCTGGATATCGCCCTTCGCGTCCGGAATGGTCTTGCCGTGCTCCTTGGCGAGCACCAGCGCCAGCGTCTCCATGTCCCGGTTGAGCAGGTCGACGAACTTCATCATCACGCGCGCGCGCCGCTGCGGGTTGGTCGCCGCCCAGCCGATCTGCGCCGCCTTCGCGTTCTGAACTGCGTCCCAGACTTCCGAAGCGTCCGCCAGCGGCACTTTGGCCGCGACCTCGCCGGTCATCGGCCAGAACACGTCCCCGAACTTCCCCGAGCGACCCTTGACCCGCTTGCCGCCGATGAAATGAAAGAGTTCCTGGACCATGATCGTCGCCTGCTCATCCCTGGGGTTCCTACCTGCCCCGAGAATAGGCGGGCCCGCGCCGCAAATCTACCCGGCGCAGCCCTGGAATTGAGCCGCACCACGTCGCAGCAGCCGCATGTTGCAGACCTGATGACGGTTCGGCGTCTGCATGTTCGCGGCAAAGGTTCCCTAACCCGCTTGCGCAATGACGCTGGCAACGAGCATCAGCGTCCCCGCCGCCAACGCAATGGCGACTTCACGCGGGTGCCGCCTCAGCAATTCGTTCCAGAAACTGATCGGTGCAAACAGCCACACGACTGAAAGCACCGTCGCAGCCAGAGGCACGCAATAGAGCGCAAGCCAGCCCCACGGCGGCCCGGACGAGTTCGAACCATGAAGGGTTAAAGCGAACGTCGCGGCCGCCAGAACCGCGAAAAGGGCGAGATTGACCGCGAGCGGCAGACCCCACCCGTTGCCCCGCTTGCCAGCAGGCGTACCGGCAGACGTCAAAGGACCATTCGTCGGCGACGCCCACAACTCCGAAATCTCGGCCCGTCTCGGCCAGATCATGATCCCCCATGCGACAACCGCCCCGATCAAGAATACCTGCAGGTGACGGATCCAATACGCCGGATGTTGCCAATACGGGACATTCGACTCGAACGAGAACAGCAGCGAGATCACCATGATCTCAAAACCCGCCAGTTCGATCGCCATGAATGGACGTGCGAACCGGGCGATCCGGCGGCGCCAACCACCTCTCGGCGCCTCTTCGATTGCGCGGATCTCGGGTTCGATCTGCACTGCCATCGGATCAACTCGACGATTGCCTGAAACGATCGAGGCTGCACCGGGTATTGCCCCTCTGCCGCCTCCTAATCAGGAATCGTGCCAGCTCGGCCTTCTCGGCCCCCGGCGACTGTCGATCGCTCACACCAACCGGCTCTGCTCCACCGCCGCCCCGATGAAACTCGTGAACAGCGGATGCGGCTCGAACGGGCGCGACTTCAGCTCGGGGTGATACTGCACGCCGATGAACCAGGGATGGTCCGGATATTCGATCGTCTCGGGCAGCAACCCGTCCGGCGACAAGCCTCCGAACACCATGCCCTTGGCCTCCAGCCGCTCGCGATAGCGCATGTTGACCTCGTAGCGATGCCGGTGCCGCTCGCTGATCTCGCTCGTCCCATAGATCTCCGCGATGCGGCTGCCCTTCGTCAGCTTGGCGTCGAACGCGCCGAGCCGCATGGTGCCGCCGAGGTCCCCGCCCTGCCGACGCTTTTCCAGTTCGTTACCGCGCATCCACTCCGTCATCATGCCGACGACCGGCTCGTCAGCTGGCCCGAACTCGGTGGAACTGGCCGACGTGATACCCGCGAGGTTTCGCGCCGCCTCGATACACGCCATCTGCATGCCGAAGCAGATGCCGAAATACGGCACGCCACGCTCCCGAGCGAATTTCGCCGACAGGATCTTGCCCTCCGAGCCCCGCTCGCCGAACCCGCCGGGCACGAGAATGCCGTGCACGCCTTCCAGATGAGCGGCCGGCTCCTCGCTCTCGAAGATCGAGCTGTCGATCCACTCGAACTTGACCTTCACGTTATTGGCGATGCCCGCGTGCACCAGCGCTTCCGTCAGCGACTTGTAGGCGTCCTGATGCTCCGTGTACTTGCCCACGATCGCGATCGACACCTCGCCTTCCGGCGCCTTGATCCGGCTGACGATCTCTTCCCAGCGCGTGAGATCCGGCTTGGGAGCGCCATTGATGCCGAACGCCATCAGTACCTGCTCGTCCAGGCCTTCCTTGTGATAGGCGAGCGGCACCTCGTAGATCGATTTCATGTCGAGGGCCTGGATCACGGCCTCCTCGCGCACGTTGCAGAACAGCGCGATCTTCTTACGTTCCGAGCGCGGCACTTCGCGGTCGGCGCGGCAAAGCAGGATATCCGGCTGAATGCCGATCGAGCGCAACTCTTTCACCGAATGCTGCGTCGGCTTGGTCTTGAGCTCGCCCGCGGACGGGATCCACGGCACCAGCGTCAGATGAATGAAGATCGACGATCCCCGCGGCAGTTCGTTGCCGAGCTGACGGATCGCCTCGAAGAACGGCAAGCCCTCGATGTCGCCGACCGTGCCGCCGATCTCGACCAGCACGAAATCGACGTCATCGTTGCCCCACGTGACGAACTGCTTGATCGCGTCGGTCACGTGCGGGATCACCTGCACCGT
>CAMDMH010000540.1 GCA_945901835.1 Devosia equisanguinis
TTTCGAGCGCATTCAGGCAGCGGTAGATGGTCGTCTCGTGCACCCCGAACGTTTCGGCTATTTGCGGCACGGTCTGCCCCTCGTCGGCCGACCGGGCGGCTAGAAGAATCTTCTGCTGGGTGAGCTTGGGTGGTCGCCCGAACTTCACCCCACGCTTCATCGCAGCCTTGCGGCCGGCCCCCGTGCGCTCCCGGATCAGCGCGCGCTCGAACTCGGCGATGCCGCCGAACACGGTCAGGATCATCTTGCCGGCCGGCGATGTGGTGTCTGCCCACGGCTCGCAGATCGATCGCAGACCGGCCCCGGCCCCATTGATCTCCTCGCACAACTCCAGCAGGTCGCGGGTCGAGCGGGCCAGCCGGTCGAGCCGCCACACGACGACAGTGTCGCCCTCGCGGAGCTGCTCCATCATCCGGCGTAGCTCGGGACGATCGGCGCGAGAACCGGATTTCTTCTCCTGGAACACGCGCCGGCACTTGGCGTCCTTCAAAGCGGCGAGCTGCAGCCTGAGATCCTGGTCCTCGGTCGAGACGCGCGCGTAGCCGATGTTCATGAGCTGTGGAAACCCCTGCGAAAGCTGTTGCGCAACACTGCCCTTTCGAGGGTAACTTTCGCAAGAGAAAAAATGCCCGTGTTCTGGGGGATCGAAAAATCCCTGCAGAACTTACAAGTTTTGCGAGGCCGCACATGCGTGCCAGTGGACTGAAGAGGGACGTCTATGGCGCGTCAATCTGGGTGAGACGGGCGGCGGCGATCGGAATGGGATGCGGCGGCCGGTAGCAGCATCAAGTTCGTGCCGGTTCGTTCCGGCGGCAAGTGGATTCGCCATTCCCCGCGATGCTTGATTGTCGCGCACCGTCAATCAGCCCTCGTCTTGATTGTCGCTGATGCCGTCGACCGGGCCGCTGCCCGCTTGCGTTCGAGCGCCTTCCTCGCCCGATAGCTCTCGACATTCATCTCGAAGATCGTGGCGTGGTGGACGAGGCGGTCGATGGCCGCGAGCGTCATCGCCTTGTCGGGGAACACGCGGCCCCACTCGCCGAACGCCTGGTTGGCCGTGATCAGCATCGAGCGGCGCTCGTAGCGCGTGCCGATCAGCTCGAACAGCACGCTGGTCTCGGCCTGATCCTTCGACACGTAGGCGAGGTCGTCGAGGATCAGCAGGTGGTACTTGTCGAGCTTGGCGAGCGCGCTCTCCAACGCCAGTTCGCGGCGCGCCACCTGCAGCCGCTGCACGAGATCGGTGGTGCGTGTGAAGAGCACGCGCCAGCCGTTCTCGACGAGACCACGGCCGATCGCTGCCGCCAAGTGACTCTTGCCCGCGCCTTGTCCGCCGAACAGGAGCAGATTGGCACCGGTTTGCAGCCAGCTGTCGCCGGCGACGAGCGCCTTCACCTGGGCCTTGGAGACCATCGGCACCAGCTCGAACTCGAAGCCGTCGATGGTCTTGCCGTCGGGCAGATCGGCGTCGGCCATGTGCCGCGCGATGCGCCGGCGGCCGCGATCGGCCATCTCGGTCTCGGTCAGGGCGGCGAGGAAGCGGGCCGCCGGCCAGCCCTCCTTGTCGGACTGCTCGGCGATGCGCGCCCACATCGTCTTCATCGCCGGCAGCCGCAGCTCGGTCAGCAGAAGCTCGACACGCGCGGCGTCGATGGTGAGGGACTTGCTCATGCCGCCACCTCCACGGCGCACGCCGTCTGAGCGCAGCTCGGTTCCGCCAAGACCGGCAGGACCTCCACCGCGCACGCCTCGGGCATGACCTTTGCCGCGCACGCCTCCGGCATGACCTCTGCCGCGCACGCCTCCGGCATGACCTCCCGGATCGAAGCGGGCGTGAACACGCTCACCAGCTCGTCGTAGATCGACAGCGATGCCATCTCGACCACGACCTGCGGAATGGACGCCGCATCCGGCTGGAACCGTTGTCGCAGCAGCGCGAGATCAGGCAGCCGGCCGGCATCGAGTTCCGCCGTGATCGCATCGGCCAGCTCGGCTTCGCAGGCGCGGTCGTGGGCGAGCGCGAGCAGTCCCACCATGGTGCGGCACGCCCGCTTCTCGCCGACGCCGGCGAGAAGGGCCTCGAACGCGCGGGCGTAGGCGGGGCGCGGGAACAACTGATCGCGGTAGACCAGATTGAGCAGTGCCATCGGCTTCCTGCGCAGCGCGTGGATGACGTGCCGGTAGTCGACGACCTGCGCCCGCTTGTTGTGATCAGGCGAGCGGCCGCGTCGCAGCGTCGCGACCTCGCTCGAGCCGAGCAGGCAGACCAGCCGGTCGTCGTAGAGACGCACGGTGAGCCAATGGCCGATCAGCCGCGACGGCACCGTGTAGAACACCCGGCGCAGGATGAAGCCGCCCGACGAGGTGACGACCACGCGCTCCTCCTCGAAGTCGGCGGTGCGGCGCTCGGGCAGCTCCTCGAGCACGCCCCGCTCGATCTCGATCTGCCGGCGGTTCCTCGCGTTGCGGCGGCCGACCACCTCGTCGATGAAGCGGCGGTAGGCGTCGAGATCGGCGAAGTCTCTGCTGCCGCGCAGCAGCAGGTCGTCCTCGATCACCTTCTTCAAGTGCCCGTGCGGGCTTTCGATCGAGCCGTTCTCGTGGGCGATGCCCGGATTGTTGCGCGTCGGTGTCATCCGGTAGTGCGCACACAGCGCCTCGTAGCGCTTGGTCTGATCCACTTCAGTGTCACGGTCGAGGTTGCGGAACGCCGCCGACAGACTGTCGGATCGGTGCTGCTCGGGAACGCCACCCAACGCCCACAGCGCATTCTGCAGGCCTTCGGCAAGCGCCACGAAACTCTCGCCGCCGAGCACCACATGCGCATGCGCGAAGCCGGAGAACGCGAGGCGGAAGTGATAGAGCCTATGCGCCAGGGGCACGCCTGATATCAGGATTCCAAGCTCGGCGACGTCGGTAAAATCGCTGAGCCCCATGCGCCCCGGCGGATGCTCCTGGCGGAAGATCACATCCTGCTCGGGGCCATGCAGCGCCCGCCACCGGCGAATGCGCCGCTCCAAGGTCCGGCGCACGCCTTCACCCAGCTCCGGATGCCGGCGGATCATCTCGTCGAACACGCCGACCGCCCGGATGCCGGGCGCGGACTCCAGCATCGGCACGACCTCGGCCTCCCACACCTCGGCGAGAGGGTCGGGGCGCCGGCGACCGCGCGGCGCTTGTCTCTGTGATGGCAACCGTGGATCGGCCTCGATCCGGTAGCCGGTCGCGCGGGAAAACCCGGCCTTCGCAGCAGCGACGGCAGGGGCACTGGTCTGACGGGACTCCATGAACAACCTCGTCTGGCAGTCGGTGACGTGCTGGCCAGGCAAACGGCGATCCTTCTGTCGATGAAGAACCGCTCCTCGCGCCCAACCGCTCCGCCCGCCAGAGCGCGCCTTCCCGTCGGGGGATAACCTGGGGAAAAACGCAGCCCCGGGGGTGGGCTGCCTTCGGTCGGGCGCGCGCGCCCTCCCTTCGTCAGCCCACCCCCGGCCAGTCTCATCCTGATTGTCGCCCGAGTCTCATCCTGATTGTCGCGCCGCAACTCAGCGTTCTCACGCAGTTGTGAAGGGGCGTGATGGGTGAGGATTTGACCGGCCGTGAAGTTCCCCGACACCCAATCTACCCCCGCCGATGCTCCTCCAACCGCGGCATGATCTCGACGAAATTGCAGGGCCGATGGC
>CAMDMH010000541.1 GCA_945901835.1 Devosia equisanguinis
GTACTACGTCGAACGCGCCAAGCCGCCGGAGGGTAGCGAGAAGTTCGCGGAATGGCAGGCCAACATGGAACGCTGCGTCGGCACCGCCGAGGTGATCGTCGGGAAGCAGCGTCACGGCCCCGTCGGCACGGTCAAGTTGTCATTCGAGAGCCAGTTCACGCGCTTCGGCAATCTCGCGGCAACCCACGCCAACTACGCCCACGAAGGCGGCGGCGAGTGAAGATTTAAGTTGCAGGAGCGATGATGTAAGCATCTCGCCACGTGCCGGCCTCGTGGCGAGGCGAGGCGTAAGCGTCGATGACATCGGGCCGGAGATCGCAATGAGCGTGCCGCAGGATCACCAGCCATCCCAGGGCGATCCGATCGTCCCGCCGGACGCCCGCGCGGTGCTGAGGATCGATCTATCTGCGTTGCGGGCAAACTGGGAACGATTGAACGCGGAGACGGGCACGGCCGAATGCGCCGGCGTCATCAAGGCCGACGCCTACGGGCTCGGCCTGGAGGAAGTCGCGCGGGCCTTGACCCAGGCGGGCTGCCGGACGTTTTTTGCAGCAACTCTGGAAGAGGGCCGGCGCATCCGGCATGTGCAGCCGGGGGCCGCCATCTACGTGCTGGATGGGCTGTTGCCGGGGGCGGAGGACTACTACGCCGGCTTCGATCTCCGGCCCGTACTCTCGAGCCTCGACGAAGTGCGCGAGTGGAGCGCCTACTGCCGGGCACGGCATCGCCGTTTGCCGGCCGCGCTGCACATCGACACCGGCATCAACCGTCTGGGAATGCCGCCGAGCGAGGTCGAGGCTCTGTCGACAGAGCCGAATCTTCTCAGGGATTTCCGATTGGCGCTGGTGCTGAGCCATCTGGCTTGCGCCGACGATCCGGCCAGCACCAAGAACGAAGCGCAACGGTTGGCATTCGACCGTCTTAGGGCCCTTCTGCCCAAGACGAAAGCGAGCCTCGCAAACTCGGGAGGCGTATTTCTCGGGCAGAAGTTCCACTACGATCTGGTTCGGCCGGGTATCGCGCTCTACGGAGGCCGCGCCCTCGAAGGCCGGACCAATCCCATGCGCCCCGTGGTCAATCTTTCCGCTCGCATTCTGCAGGTGCGTGACGTGCAGCCGGGGGAGACGGTCGGTTATGGCGCGATCTGGCGCGTCGATCAGCCAGCGCGGATCGCGACGCTCGCGTGCGGCTATGCCGACGGCTTTCTACGGGCGCTGAGTAGCCCCACGGGTAAGCACGGTGCGGTCGGCTACATCGGTGACTATCCCGTCCCCGTCGTCGGCCGCGTCTCGATGGATCTCATAACGGTCGATGTCACCGGCGTGCCGCCCGAGATTGCGCATCGGGGCGCCTGGGTCGAGGTAATGGGCGAGCGCGTTACCGTCGACGACCTCACCGACATGGCCGGCACGATCGGGTATGAGTTGCTTTCGCGGCTCTCGCGGCGAGTGCACCGGGTTTATGTGTGAGCGGTAAAAGCGCCGAGGCTTTCGACATGGCAAAAGTCCAACGCAACGCCTTCGTCTGCCAGAACTGCGGCGCGGTCTCGACGAAGTGGTCGGGCAAGTGCACGGGCTGCGGCGAATGGAACACCATCGTCGAGGAAGCGAGCAACGCACCTCCCCCGGGTTCGGGCTTGAACAAGGGCTCGAAGGGGCGGGTCATCCCTCTCGAGGGTCTCAAGGGTGAGCACGACGAAGCGCCGCGGCTGGCTACGGGTTTGTCGGAACTCGATCGGGTGACGGGCGGCGGCATCGTGCCGGGATCGGCGCTGCTGATCGGTGGTGAGCCGGGCATCGGCAAATCCACCCTCCTGCTGCAGCTATCTGCCGCGATCGCAATGCGGGGCGGCAGCGCCGTCTATTTCTCTGGCGAGGAAGCGGCGGCGCAGGTCCGGCTCAGGGCCGAGCGGCTGGGGCTGGCGGACGCCAAGGTTGGTTTTGCCGCCGAGACGAATCTCGCCGACATCCTGGCGACGCTGGCGGACGGCCCTGCGCCCGACCTGATCGTGATCGATTCGATCCAGACCCTGTGGGCAGACGCCCTCGATTCGGCGCCGGGAACGGTTTCGCAGGTCCGTGCGGCAACGCAATCGCTGATCCGGTATGCGAAACTCGCCGGCAGCGCGCTGCTGCTCGTCGGCCACGTCACCAAGGATGGGCAGATCGCCGGTCCCAAGGTGATCGAGCACATGGTCGATACGGTGCTCTACTTCGAGGGTGACCAGGGCCACACGTTTCGCATCCTCCGTGCCGTGAAAAACAGGTTCGGCCCCACCGACGAGATCGGCGTGTTCGAGATGGGGCAGAACGGTCTGGCCGAGGTCACGAACCCGTCGGAGTTGTTTCTCGGGGATCGCGACAGCAAAGCGCCGGGAGCTGCCGTGTTCGCCGGGATCGAGGGGACACGGCCGCTGCTCGTGGAAATGCAAGCCCTTGTTGCCCCGTCGTCTTTGGGCACGCCGAGGCGCGCAGTGGTCGGCTGGGATTCGAGCCGGCTGTCGATGCTGCTCGCCGTGCTTGACGCACGATGCGGCGTCAGCTTCGGGCAGGCGGACGTCTATCTCAACATCGCCGGCGGATTGCGCATCACCGCGCCCGCGGCCGATCTCGCCGCTGCCGCCGCCCTGCTCTCGTCACTTTCCAATGTTGCTCTGCCCAACGACGAAATCTACTTCGGCGAGATTAGCCTTTCGGGTGCGGTGAGGCCTACGGCTCACATGGCGACGCGGCTCAAAGAAGCTCAGAAACTCGGCTTCAAACGGGCAGTAATCCCGGCCGCCGGTGAGATCGAGACAAAATCGCTCGGGATCGAAATCCGCAGGATAAGTCATTTGAGGGAGCTTGCGGAGCGTATGGGTGCGTGCCAGGGAAGACCTGGACGTGCCGTTAAGGATAGTTGAGGCGGTGCGGGCTTCCGCTTCCGTCCCCGCGGTGCGTGAGAGCGAGTTCCGACGTCATGCCGTCCCGAATGCCAGTACGGCGATCAAGTACGGCGATGCAACAGGCAAGGACTGACCCGCCATGCTCGGGCCGCTGACTTATCTTGACATCGTGCTCTTCGCGATCTGCTTCATCTCGGGCGTCCTTGCGATGTCCCGTGGTCTATCTCGCGAGGTGCTCTCTATCCTTTCGTGGATCGCGGCTGCGGGCGCTGCGGCCTACGTCGGTCTCTTTCAGGGCAAGCTCGCCGAGGATATCGCCCAGCAGATCTCGGGTGGCCAGCAGATGATCGGCAACCAGAAACTGATCGTCCAGATCGGGCTGGGTGGGCTCGTCTTCGTCGTGGTGCTGCTGGTCGTGCACCTTCTGACCTCGCGGATTTCCGACGCGATCCTGGAGAGCCGAATCGGTTTGATCGACCGCCTCGGCGGCTTCGCTTTCGGTGTCGCCAGAGGGTTCGCGATCGTGCTCGTGGTGTTCCTGGTCTATCACAAGTTCTTTCCGGAGAAGGAACAGAGCCAGATCGTGACGCAGGCTAAGTCTCGGCCGCTGCTGATCAGCGCGGGCAAGGCGCTCGAGCCGCCGCTGCAATATCTCTACGATCGCTACCTGAACAAGGCGCCGGCCGACCAGCGCCCAGGCTGAGCCTGTCGCGTGGGCTGGTTCATCTGGGGCATCGTGGCGCCGGTGCAGGTATGCATCGGCGCTGTCCATTTCTGCGCGAGTGGCAACAAAACT
>CAMDMH010000542.1 GCA_945901835.1 Devosia equisanguinis
GTGCAGGAAACGGTAGGCGCACGCGGCCTCGCCGTGCAGACCTTCGCGATCAACACCAACGACAGCGATCAGGTCGTCTACCTGTCGCGCTCGGCCAACAAGTGGCCGATGATGGGCGAGAACTTCTCGTTTTTCCTGATGGAAGGCGAGAGCATTCGCTTTTACCGGCTGCGCCAGGATCTTTACACGTCGGTCGGCCGCGACTATTCGCTGTTCGATTCGATGGGCAACAAGATCGCGGTGCTCGATGGCAAGCTGCTCTCGCTGGGCGGCAAGTGGAAGTGTAAGGTGCTGCGCGAGCACGCCGACAAGCAGCTGATGGCCGTGCTGAAGATGTTCGTCGGCATGCTCGTGTTCAACCGCGCCTGCCGCAAGCACGTTGCCAAACTCGCCGCCGGCGTGGCACGCGGCATGCTGGTCCCCAAGCTCCAGCGCCAGGAAGCCGACCTCTACATGAACCCGCGAAGGGTGAGGTAGGCGCTCCCCACCGCAGCGTCGAAGATCTCGTCGCGACGCTCGGCCGATCTCAACCCCACCGCCGCCGGATTGCGCCCGCGAGCACCATGTAGAGCGCGATCATCACCAGCGCGACGAGGAACAGTTGCGCGGCCGGCCCGGTCCAGAAGATCGCGGGATTGCCTTCCGAAATCATCAGCGCGCGCCGGAAGCTGACTTCGATCCGGTCGCCGAGCACGAACGCGAACAGGAACGGCACCAGATCGAACTCGAACCGCCGCAGCACGTAGCCGGCAACGCCGGCCGCGAACATCACGCCGAGATCGAACGCCGATCCCTTTACCGAGTAGACGCCGAGGATACACACGAGCAGAACGAGCGGCGCGAGATATGCCCGCGGCGTCCGCAACAACGTCACGAACATCGAGACGAGCGGCAGGTTCAGCACCACCAGCATCACGTTGCCGATCAGCATGCTCGCGATCAGCCCCCAGAACACGTCCGGCCGCTCGGTGATCAGCAGCGGCCCCGGCTGCACGTTGTGCACGGTGAGCGCCGCCAGCAGCACCGCCGTCACCGGGATCGCCGGAATGCCGAGGATCAGCAGCGGAATCATGGCCGCACCCGTCGTCGCGTTGTTCGCCGTCTCAGGCCCCGCAACGCCGGCCACCGCCCCCTTGCCGAACATTTCCGGCGTCTTCGACAGCGCCTTCTCGATCGAATACGACGCACTCGTCGAAACGATGTGCCCCACGCCCGGCACGATGCCGAACAGGAAGCCGATCAGCGATCCGCGCGCGATCGGCCCCACGCTGTCGCGCACCTCCCCCCGCGTCGGTAGCAACTCGCGCATCTTCGGCGCTTTCGGCGCCTCGCTCGCCCCGCTCCCGAGCGACATCAGCATTTCGGAAATGCCGAACAATCCGATCGCCAGGGCCGTGAAGCTCAGGCCGTCCGCCAGATGCAGCGAGCCGAACGTGAACCGCGGCGTCGCCGTCAGCGGATCGTTGCCGACCATTGCGGCGAGTAGCCCGACCACGAGCATCGCCAGCGTCTTCGGCATCGTCGACGACGCGACGGCGCCCGCGATCAGCAGCGTCGCCGCCAGCATCACGAACTCCGCCGCCGGCCCGATCGCGAGCATAGCATTAGCCAGCCACGACGCGACGAACATCAGCCCGATCACCGAGAACACGCCGCCGACGAACGACCCCATCGCCGCAATCGTCAACGCCGCGCCGGCGCGGCCCTTCTTCGTCATCTCGTAGCCGTCGATGCACGTGACGACGGACGCCGCCTCGCCCGGAATGCGCATCAGAATAGAGGTCGTCGAACCGCCGTACATCGCTCCGTAGAAGATGCCCGAAAGCATGATCACCGCGCCGGTCGGATCGAGATGGAACGTCAGCGGCAACAGTAGCGTCATACCGGCCATTGGGCCGAGCCCCGGCAGGACGCCGACGATCGAGCCCCAGAAGCAACCGATGAAACACCACAGCAGGTTCTGCGGCGTGGCCGCGATCGCAAGCCCGCCGAGAAGATGACCTAGCGCGTCCATCCGTATCTCCGGCTAGGTTCCCGATGTTCCTCGATGCCCGTCATGGCAGCCCGATGATGCCCGCAGGCAACGGCACGCCGAGCGCCTTCACGAACAGCGCCCACGTCAGCAGCGTCGCCGAGGCCGCGACGAGCGAAGCTGGCCACCATCTCTCACGCCCGATCAGCACGAAGCTCGACAAGAGGAACAGGAACGTCGACGGTACGTACCCGACGCCCTCGAACGCAACCACGGCCACGAACAGAAGACCGACGGCAATCGCCGAGTCTCGGTCGAAAACCACGATCCTGTGTGGCGCGCCGCGAACCACGGCGGCGGCAGCGATCCCGAGCCCGAGCACGCCCAGTGCGATGCCGAGCAGCAGTGGCGTCATCCCGGGTCCCGGCACGCCGTCCTCGAACAACTCCATCCGGCGTGCGAGCACCGCGAGCGCGAGACCGGTTGCGGCAAGGCCAAGACCGCAGGCGGCCTCACCGGCCCACGATCTGACGCCCCCTTCCGCCACGGCTACTGCGCCTTGCGCTGGATGCCGGCTTCACGCGCGACATCCGTCATCGCGGCAAGCTCGCTCCGGATCAGCTTGTCCGTCGCAGCACCATCGAGCACGCGATGCACCGCGCCCTGCTTGGCCATCGCTTCTTTGGAGCGGTCCGTACCTGCAGCCTCCGCGAATGCCTTCTCGAGTTGCTTGGCGATCGCATCCGAAATCTTCGGCGGCGCTATCAGCCCCCACCACAACACGGTTTCTTCAGCCCCGAGCCCGATCGCCTCGAGCCCCTGCGCTTGCGGTAGCGCCGCGTTGCCCTTCGCAGACGTCAGCAGCAGGCACTTTGCCTTGCCGGCCGCGACGTGCGGAATGATCGGCGGCAGCGAGCCGCCGTAGAAATCGACATGCCCGCCGAGGAAGTTCTTCGCCGTCTCTCCGGCGCCGCCGAACGGAATGGCGCGCACCTTCACGCCGAGCTTCTTGAACACGCGCTCCGCTGCGAGCTGCATCGTACCGCCGATGCCGTCGTTGCCGTAGGTGAACTTGCCGCTCGCCTTCTTCAGCTGATCGACGAACTCAGCCGCGTTGTTCGCAGCAAAACTCGGCTGCGCGCACAGCACGTACGAGGAGTATCCGATCGACAGCAGCGGACGGTAGCTGTCCGGCGTATAGGACACGTTCAGCGTCTGCGGGCTGGCGGTCAGCGGACTGTTCCAGATGAAGCCGAGCGTGTGGCCGTCCGCGTTGGCCGCAGCGATCTGGGTGACACCGAGCGAGCCGCCGGCGCCCGCGCGGTTCTCGATCACAACCTTCTGCTTCAGTGAGGCTTCCGCAAGTTCGCCCAGAATACGGGCGAATATGTCCGTGCCGCCGCCGGGAGGAGCCGGCACGATCATCGTGATCGGACGGCTGGGATAGACCGGCTGCGCAATCGCGACGGAAACGGGTGCAAGCACAGCGGTTGTCAGTGAAAGTCCAGCAGCGAAACGCGAAAGCATGTTCTTGATTACCCCGTCATGACCTCTATGCCGCCACATCCGCTTTTTACGCGGTCTTCCGAGGGCGGACGGGAGGCCGACATGCCACGCAACAAGGTGCAGTTCCAGAAGGGGCTGAGCTTCATCGAATTCTGTCAGCGTTACGGAACCGAGGAGCAGTGCCACGCCGAGCTGGTCGCG
>CAMDMH010000543.1 GCA_945901835.1 Devosia equisanguinis
CTGCGTCAATCAGCTGAAGGCCAAGGACGCGTTCATCATCTCCGAGCTGGGCTTGCCGATGCGCTACCTCGAACTGAACGAGCCCAACTCGTTCGTCGGCGGTACGCTGGCCGGCGGTCTGGGTCTTGGACTCGGCGCGGCTCTGGGCGCCAAGCTCGGCGCCCCCAACCGCGAGGTCATCACCTCGGTCGGTGACGGCTCGTACATGTTCGGTAACCCGCTCCCGTATCACTACGTCCAGCGCGCAGAGAAGCTGCCGATCCTGACGATCGTCACCAACAATCTGCAATGGTACGCGGTGAACCGCTCGACCGTCGCCGTCTATCCGAAGGGCAAGGCCGCATCGGCGAACCTGATGCCGCTGACTTCGCTCGATCCGTCTCCCGCCTTCGAGAAGATGGTGGAGCCTTGCGGCGGCTACGGCGCCAAGGTCGAGAGCCCGGAAGACGTGTTGCCCGCACTCAAGAAGGCGTTCGACGCTGTCCGCTCCGGCACCCCGGCACTACTCAACGTGATCACCGAAGGCCGATAGTTCGCCTGGGCAGGAAAAGCAACATCGGGGCGGACCGAACGACGGTTCGCCCCTGGTTGCACGAGACGGACGCTCAGACCGCTTTCGGCTGCCGTCTCAGCGTCGGCTTTGCGGTACCGGACCACTGCTGGACGATCTGGGTCCGCTTCTTCTCGACCTTGCGCGTCTCCCCGACGAAGATCACACCGACTTCCTTGCCACGACGCCAAACCACACGACAGTCGGCTTCTAAGCCGTCCATGTCGATGATGAGCTCGAACGTATCGGGCGCATCGATCGAACCATCCAAGAGCAGCCGCGCGCCGCTATCGGATAGATCACGCACCGCACAGCCCAGCGTGACGTGCCGACCGCTTTAGGCGATCAGACCAGCCTTCAAGGTTCGGCGTCGGTCTGCGCTTCGCGCGACCGCAGTGGCGGCAGGTGCTGTCATCTTCCAGACTTCGCGAATTCAGGACTGAACGCCGTAACTATCCTCTTTTTCGTGTAAATTTTGCATTTCCGCACCGCCACCTGCCCCTATAGGCAGGCAGGTTTTAATCGCGGACCATGCTTTCCATTCCATTACCGGGCGTTTCCTATCGAAATTGCCATGCAGCACGTTGCAGTCTCGACGAGCAGCGCGGTCCTCCTGAAGTGAGTACAGCCATGACCGGTTTCATCCGCACTATCGCCCTGGCCCTTCTCACGCTGCTGTCAGCAGCCTTGCCGCACGCGACGGCTGCCGCGCGCGCCGACACGACAGTCGACGTCCTGCTGGTGCTCGCAGCGGACATTTCGCGCAGCCTGGACGAGCGGAAATTCCGCCTCCAACGCGAAGGCTATGCGGAAGCCATAACCAGCCCGCGCGTGTTGAAAGCGATCGAGTCCGGCCCGAACGGCAGCATCGCCGTCTGTCTCGGCGAATGGTCCGGCCCCCTGGCCCAGGCCGTCATCGTGGACTGGACGATCGTTTCCAACGCCGCCGACGCCCATCGCCTCGCCGCGCGCATCCGCGAAGCCCCGCGCATGTTCATGGACCGCACCGCAATCGGCAGCGCCATCGATTTCTCCGCGCGACTGTTCGAGAAGGCACCAGCCACGTCGCCCCGCCGCGTGATCGACGTTTCCGGCGACGGCACCAGCAACGCCGGCCGCAGCGTGCTCGCGGCCCGCGACGATGCAATGAGCCAAGGCATAACCATCAACGGTTTGGCGATCCTCTCGGAGACGCCGCTGCCCAGTAATCCGTGGCACACGCACCCACCCGGTGGCCTCCTCGCTTGGTACGAGAACTACGTCGTCGGCGGCCCCGGCGCATTCGCGATGGCAGCCGAAGGCTTCGAGGCGTTCGGCGCATCGATCGCCTCCAAACTCATCAAGGAGATCGCATCGAACGATGTGTCGCCGCGACGAATGCCCTGAGCGCGAGTATCACCCCCGCCGCCGCATCGAGACCCGACGAATGTCCGACACGCGCCAGCTTCTCCAACGCGGCCGGAATTCGAGCCGTCTCCCCACCGATGAGCACGCCGACGAAATCGTGCAGAACCGCGCTGCCCTGACCTTCGATTGCCGCCGATAGAAACTGCCCTGACAACGCCGTCGTCGCCTCGGCACTTTTACGCTCCACAGCCACCGCGAGGCGCCTCGAGGTCTCGGCCGAACGCGCGGATCCCAACGCCCTCAGCGCCAACATCGCGCCGCATAAGGCATCGTCACCCGATGGCGTCAGCCCAGGCCCGAGCCCGAGTAGATCGACGGGCGGCTCTACCGAGGCATCCGCTCCACCGGTGAACGCCGCCAGAATCCAACTCTCTAGCCTCGCAAGGCGTGGCCGCGCCAGACGCTCGAAAGCGCCTCCCCACTTGCCTGCATCACCTTCCTCGATGATGAGAGGAAGTAGACCGTCGAATGGTGACATCGACCGCGCAACAGCCTGCGCCAGGGAGACCGCAGCGGCGAGCGCATCTCGCCCGCAAATCGCCGGCCAAGCAGCAGGCATCCAGACATCCGCACCACGCATGTCCAATCGCCACGCGGCCGCCCTTGCGACGCCGCCGGCGATCTCGACGCATTCACCGACGCGGCTGCGCGAGATGAAATTGCCATCTCCGCGCGAGATTACGATCACGTTGATCGGTCCATCGCCGATACGCTCGTCACCGAGACACACGAACGAACGCCCCGCCTGCAGGTAGAGGCTACGCTCGAACACGGCGACGATTTCCGCGCGGGAATGCTCGACGAAAAATCGTGCCGCGAATGGTCCCGCGCGGATCGCTTCTATCAAGCAGCTACCATCAGCCGTCATCACCGAGTACGTGCGTGCCGGTCTGCCCCTCGAGCGCTGCCATCGCCTCGTCGAGCCGCGCGATGATCACACGATCCCCGCCTCCCTCGATAAAGCTGATCGCAGCGTCGATCTTCGGCCCCATGCTGCCCGCAGGGAACTGGCCCGCTGCCCTGAACGCCTTGAGTTCGCGCAGCGTAACGCGATCGAGCCAGCGCTGCGTCGGCTTGCCGAAGTCGACTGCGACCTTCGACACCGCGGTCAGAATCATCAGCGTCTCGTAGCCCAACACGTTGGACATCAGCGCCGACGTCATATCCTTGTCGATGACCGCCTCGACGCCCTCTCGCGTGCCGTCTGGTTTGCGCACCACCGGAATGCCGCCACCACCGCCCGAAATGACGATGTTGCCGCGCCGCGCGAGAACCTTGACCAGCGAGATATCGCAGATGTGCTTCGGCTTCGGCGACGGCACCACGTGACGCCAGCCGCGCGCGCCATCCTGCTTCATCCGCCAGCCGAGTTCCGCACCGACCGACTTCGCCTCATCTTCGGTGAAGAACGGTCCGACGTACTTCGTCGGATTCTTGAACGCAGGATCGCCAGGATCGACCTCGACCTGCGTCAAAAGGCAGGTGCAATGCCGGTCGTTGTCCTTCAGCCGCAACTCGTTCTCGATTGCCTGCATGAGCAGATACGCGATTCCGCCCTGGCTATGCGCGACACAGATGTCGAGCGTCATCGGCGGCACGCGATCGGCCGTCAGCGCCTGCCGCATCAGGATCTTACCGACCACGGGACCGTTGCCGTGAACGAGCACCAACTCGTTGTCCGCCAGCGCCAGCGGCAGCAGCGACCGCGCCGTCAACGCCGC
>CAMDMH010000544.1 GCA_945901835.1 Devosia equisanguinis
CCGCTCTGGCCGCAGACCGCGCAGCTCCTGCGCGAGTTGATCGCCGAGCGGGCAATAGATCCGCCGGCAAGCGCTCCGGTCTTCACATCGAGGCTGGGCGGGCCGCTCACCCGATACGGGATCTACAAACTCGTGCGACGACACACGGCCAACCTCAAGGCGACAGCCAATGGCGGTCCGCCGCGACGGATATCGCCGCACGTACTGCGGCACACGACGGCTGTGCACCTACTTGAGGCCGGCGTCGAGATCAACGTCATCCGCGGCTGGCTCGGTCACGTCAGCCTCGACACGACCCATCGCTATGCCGAGATCAACATGCGTTCAAAGGAAGCGGCACTGGAGGCGTGCGCGCCGCCTGTTGCTGCTTCGGCAGCATTCCCCCGAAGACCAGTATGGCGGGATGACGCCGCGCTATTGAACTGGCTCGCTGCGCTCTGAACGTTATGTGGCCGAAAGCCCGGGAGGGCATCGGCAGTACGGGCCAACTGGGCCTTCGGCCACATAACCGCAGAGCGGCACATAAGTCGGATTATGTGTCCGGACACATAATCCGGCACCAGTGCCTTCGGCACGCCGCCGATCGCGTTGAGCGCATTGACGTGGGCGCCGATCCAATCCGGCAGCGTCTCGCTCCAGCGCGCTTCGGCATACGTGAAGTTCGACGCCCCGAGGGCCGCAACGAAAATGCGTGCGCGCCGCTCTTCACCGGTCGCCGGATCGATCACGCCGATCGTGTCGCCGGCCCAGTCGACGAACAGCTTCTCGCCCGCCACATGCGTCTGCCGCATCGTCGGCGAGATGCGCTTTTTCCATCCGCCGTAACTCTCGCAGTACCAGCTGTAGGCGAAGCCCTGGGGATGGTCGCCGCGATACTCCTGCCAGAGCAGCGCCAGCGTGACCCCGCGCCGCTTCATCTCGGCATGGACATGCGCCCAGTCCGGCTCGCTGCGCGCCACCGACGCTGCCGCATCCATCGGCGGGAACAACCGCCGCTCCAACTCCGCATCGTCGATCTCGTCGGGGATCGGCCAGCCGATACCCGCGATCGCCGCGCGACGCACATAGTCGCCGACCGCCGACTTGCCGATCCCTGTCGCCTCGCCGGCCAGCCGCCGGCTCATCCCCAGCGCGTGCGTCAGCCGCAATACGTCACGTATTCTCCTCATCGACACTCTCTCCGCCGGCATCGGTCGCCCCCTGGTTGCCAGGGTCACCGATCCGCTGATTCGAATGTCGACTTGCGCCGCCTTAGCCCGTTGTCACCGGCTGTCCGCGATCACCGGAATCCTGTCCGCCTTGCCGTGGAATGACTGTCCGCGTGGCACCGGATTCCGCATTCTTCCATCACACCAACATGGGCACGCCCCGCTGGGTCGGCTTCGTGTTCCAGCGTCCGGAGATGCACCGCATCCATCACCAGCACGCCCCCCACAAGAACAACTTCGGCGATATCACCTGGTGAGACATGCTGTTCGGCACCTACGAGAATCCAGAGTAATGGGTGCACTCCTGCGGCTTCGATCCCGACAAGGAAGAGCGGCTCATCGACATGCTTGCCCAAAAAGGACGAGCACAAGACGTGATGCACCTTCCTGCTTGCTTCCATAGGCGGAATGGGTTTCCAAAGGGCCAGCCCTTTGGCGGGGTCGAGGGGCAGCGTCCCTCGTCTTCTAGGTCAGCTGCACAGCGTCGCGAGAACCACAATGACCAACGTCCTGATCCTGTTGACGCTGCCCGAGGACGTCCGCGTACAGTATCGCGACCACCTGCGCGCGCTTTTCCCTCAGATCAACGTCGATCTCGTAGACCACCATTCCAAGGTCGATCCCTTCGCGCCGAACGCCGACGTGCTGATCACGTTCGGGCCGATGCTGGTCGACCGCGTCTTCCAGCAATGCCAGAACCTGAAGTGGGTGCAGGCACTCGGCACCGGCGTCGACAATCTCATCGACCTCCCCTCGCTGCCCAAGGACGCCATCGTCACGAACCTGCACGGCATTCACGGCCCGCCGCTGTCGGAAGCAGCCTTCGGCGCAATGCTGTTGCTGTCGCGGCGCATGCACCATTCCGTGCGTGCGCAGGACAAGAGGCAGTGGGCGCGCTGGCCCTCGACGCTGATGAATGGCAAGACCGCGGGTATCTTCGGTGTCGGCGCCATTGCGACCGATCTCGCGCCGCGGTTGAAGGCCTTCAACATGCGTACCGTCGGCATCACTTCTGCAGTGCGTCCCGTGCCGGGCTTCGACGAAATGCGGTCGAGCGCCAACCTCGCCGACGCCGTGCGCGATCTCGACTATCTCATTCTGCTGACGCCGCTCACGCCGGCAACGCGCAACGCGGTCGACGCCAACGTGCTCGCCGCGATGAAACCGACGTCGTTCCTCGTCAACCTCGCGCGCGGCGGCGTCGTCGATGAAGACGCGCTTCTCGATACCCTGCGCAACCGGCGCATCGCGGGCGCCGCCATCGACGTGTTCGTGCAGGAACCGCTGCCGCCCGATCACGGCTTCTGGGACCTCGACAACGTCTTCATCACTCCGCATCTCGGCGGCTTCAACGACCAGTACGTCGACCACGCGATGCCCGTCATCGAACAGAACATGCGCGCCTTCCTCGCCGGAACCGCGCCGGCCGCCATGATGAATGTGGTTAGCAGAACGTAAACACCGCACAGTGCCCACGTTAACTCGACCGTTTCCTGGTCCTGTTAGGCTCACGCGAGAAATTGTCGCCGAAGTCATCCGGCTGCGCGTGGGAGTTTGCAATGGCAAGAAACTGGCTCGCTGGAATTTGCCTTGGTGGCCTTGCCGCGGCAGGCCTTTCGGTTGCAGCGACTTCGTCCGTGGAAGCGCATGGCTCGGGCCATCATCGCTTCCACCCTCATCATACCGACCATCAACATGCTGGGCACAAGATCACGCGGAAGACCCGCCCCGCGAGCCGCGCTGCCGTGAAGCGCTATCGCACGGGTAGCTGGCACTGCAATCCCTGGTCGGGCTCGCGCATGCTGCACGGCCAGCTCTTCGTGCTCGGCAAGGGCAATCACTACGGCGCATGCCTCGAGCATCAGACGCACGTCGCCCGCGACTGGCGCGAATGGCAGACCCATGACCGCGAGCGCGACCGTATCCATTGGCATTCACACCGCGAGCACAATTGGCTGCAGAACGCCGATCTGCGCCGCCGGGTGCGTTGACGCCTACGCCTTCCCGAACCGCTCGACCGACCGCGCCTTCGCCTTTTCGGCTTCCGTCTCGCGATCCCGCGGCGGTGCCTTCGTGTGCAGCGAACCGAGCAGCTCCCGCGCAACGCGCGCCACGTCCTCCACGGCCTTTTCGAACGCCGCCTCGTTCTCCTTCGACGGCCGTGCGAACCCGCTCAGCTTACGCACGAACTGCAGCGCAGATGCTTGGATCTCCTCGTCCGTCGCGGGCGGCGCGAAGTTGTAGAGCGTCCTGATGTTCCGGCACATCGAACCACCTCCCATCTCGCTTTCCCGGCATAGGCGAAGCCGAGACCCGGAATCTTCACCCGCAACAATTCACCGGCAAGACCCCGGGTCTCGCTCACGCTCGCCCGGGGAAGCAAACTCAAAATAGCGGGTCCAGGGACGCGTCCCATAGGCGCTAACATAGAAGTTTCTGCGTTCCCGGAAGCCGAGTGAAGCGAGGCTA
>CAMDMH010000545.1 GCA_945901835.1 Devosia equisanguinis
ACTACAGCAGCGAAGGCCTCGCCGCTTCAGGCGAAGCCTGGCTCGCCGGATCGGAATGGGCGGTCGATGTGTCCGGTGAAAGTCACCGCAATCGCGCGGCCTTGGAAGCTCGCGTGCTCGCCGCCGATGCTTTTGCCCACGTGCAGGACCTAGCGGAAACTGATCTTCTGCTGGCTTCCGACTATGCCGCCCACGAGGGTGGCTTCGCTGCCGCCGTGGCGAAGCTCGGCAGGGCTGCACCCGCGATATATCACATCGATGCAACCCGCCCCGATGCGCCACGCGCCCGAAAGCTGGCCGAAGAGATCGCTCGCGTCGTGCGTGCCCGCGCCGCAAATCCGGATTGGGCGACAGGAATGATGAAGCACGGATTCCGCGGTGCGGCCGAGATCACCTCCACGCTCGACAATCTCGCGGCATTTGCCCACCTGACGCGCGCGGTGCCGGAGCATCTCTTCGATCTCTATTACGACGCCACGCTCGGCCGCTCCGAGCTGGTGGACTTCATGGAACGGACCAATCCCGAAGCGCTGGCGGTTCTGCGTGCGCGCTTCCGAGCGCTGAACGAGGCAGGCCTTTGGGTCACACGCCGCAATTCGATCGCCGCGACCATGGTGACTACAAGCGGAGTGGCCGGCAATGGCTGAGCCGCTCGTCAAGGGCTGGTGTCCCGGCGCGCTCCGTCCGATGGAGTCGGGCGACGGGCTCATCGTGCGAGTGCGACCGCGCGGCGGACGGCTTTCGCAGCAAGAGGCCGCCGGCATTGCCGACCTCGCAGCCGCTCACGGTAACGGGCTCATCGACCTCACATCGCGCGCGAACCTGCAGGTGCGCGGCGTGACCGAGGCCACCTATCGGCCGCTCCTGGCGGGCCTGGAATCGCTGGGTCTGACCGACGCGACGAGCGAAGCCGAGGCGCGCCGCAACATCGTCGTCACGCCGTTCTGGTCGGGCGAAGACGGCACGCTGCGGATCGCCGCCGCATTGGCCGATGCGCTGTCGCGGCCAGATGCGCCGGAGATCCCCGGCAAATTCGGCTTCGCTGTCGATTGCGGATCGTCACCGGTGTTGAGCAATGTGCCGGCCGACATACGGATCGAGCGCAGCGCCGATGGCTGGCTCATTTGCCGGGCGGATGGCGCGACAGGCGGTCTGCGCGTTACCGAGGCGACGGCGGCCGACGCAGCGATGGCGCTTGCTCGCTGGTTCATCGCATTTGGTGGCAAAGAGGTGGGAGATGAGGGTGGGCGCGGCCGCATGGTGGCACATCTTGGGCATGGTGCCAGATTGCCTGTTGGAAACTCGGAAGTCGTGGCCCAGCCTGGCGCCGCATCCTTTCCCGTCCCCGGCGCTGTACCCGCGGGGTTTCTCGCCGGATTCCAATTTGGCCAGATCCGTGCCGAGGCACTCGCAGCGCTGGCGGGCCTTGGCGCTTTGCGCGTGACGCCGTGGCGCATGCTGCTGATCGAGGACTGCTGCTCTGCGCCTGACGTTCCCGGCCTCATCACGACATCCGGCGACCCGATGCTGAGGGTCGTCGCTTGCACGGGAAAGCCGGGCTGTCTTCAGGCGCTGCAGCCGACGCGCGAGTTGGCACGCGCTCTTGCACCGCACGTTCCGGACGGCGCACTTCTTCACGTCTCGGGATGCGCCAAGGGCTGCGCGCATCCGGCAGCCGCTGCGATGACGCTGACGGCGGTCGTAGAGGGGTTCGATTTCATTCGCCACGGTCGCCCGAACGGCCCGCCGTCTAGACCAGGGCTGACCGCAAGCTCGCTTCGAGCCCATCCAGCAATTCTGACGGAGGCGCTCTGATGCCCCACGTCTTCGAGGCCGACGGCGCTGCGATCTACCGGCAGTCCTTCGCGACCATCCGCGCAGAGGCGGATCTCGATCACTTCACCGCGGAAGAAGAGATCGTCGTTGTCAGGATGATTCATGCGGCAGGCATGATCGGTTTGGAAGCGCACGTGCGATTTACGCCCGGCATGGCGCAGGTTGCGCGTGCCGCAATCGAACGCGGCGCGCCGATCCTGTGTGATGCACGCATGGTGAGCGAGGGCATCACCCGGCCCCGCTTTCCGGCCCGCAACGAAGTGATCTGCACCCTTCATGACGCGCGCGTGCCGGCGATGGCGCAGGAGATGGGCACCACGCGTTCGGCAGCCGCGATCGAGTTCTGGCGGCCGCATCTCGGCGGCGCGGTCGTCGCCATCGGCAATGCGCCGACGGCGCTGTTCCATCTGCTGAACATGCTGGAAGATCCCGCCTGTCCGCGACCCGCAGCGATCATCGGTTGTCCGGTCGGTTTCGTCGGCGCGGCAGAATCCAAGGCGGCATTGATGGCGGCACCTCCTGCACCTTCGGTCATCGTCGCGGGACGGCTCGGCGGTTCCGCCATCACGGTCGCCGCGGTCAACGCGCTGGCCAGCCGGAGGGAATGAAGCTTGGGCAAGATCATCTGCACGGGCCTCGGCCCCGGCGATCCCGACTTGATCAGCGTGCGGTCGGACCGGCTCATCCGCGCAGCGCGCCATGTCGCCTATTTCCGCAAGGCCGGCAGCCCAGGGCAAGCGCGCAGCATCGTCGAGGGCATGCTGGCGCATGCTGTAACCGAGTACCCGATGGAGTACCCGGTCACCATCGAGTTGCCGTTCGAGAGCGCCGCTTATCGGCAGGCGCTGGCATCGTTCTACGACGACTGGGCGGCGCGGCTCGCACGATTGGCTGAAACGGAAGATGTCGTCGTACTCTGCGAAGGCGATCCTTTCTTCTACGGCTCGTTCATGCATCTGCACACACGGCTGCAAGGCAGAGTGCGGATCGAGGTGGTTCCCGGCATTTCAGGCATGAGCGGCTGCTGGACGGCGACGGACTTGCCCATCACCTGGGGTGACGATGTCCTGACGATCCTGATGGGCACGCTCCCCGAGGATGATCTGGTGCGGCATATGCGGGCGTGTGACGCGCTCGTCGTGATGAAGACGGGCCGCGACATCGGAAAAGTACGGCGGGCACTCGCGCGCGCGGGGCGGCTCGCCGATGCCTGGCTTGTCGAGCGGGGCACGATGCCGGGACAACGCGTCATCCGGCTGGCGGAGGCTGGCACCGAGGATTGCCCGTATTTCTCTACCGTTCTGGTTCACGGCCGCGGCCAGCGCCGCGAGGTGGCGCCATGAGCGGATCGCTCGTCGTTGCAGGTATCGGTCCAGGCGACGAGGCCCTCATCACGCCCGAGGTCACGGCAGCTCTCGCTGATGCAACCGATATCATCGGCTACATTCCCTATGTTGCGCGCATCGCCCCGCGCGACGGGCTTGTGCTGCACGCCTCCGACAACCGGCAGGAGATCGAGCGAGCGGTGCATGCGCTGAATCTTGCAGCGGCGGGGGCGCGCGTCGTCGTCGTCTCGTCGGGTGATCCCGGCGTCTTCGCGATGGCTGCTGCCGTCTTCGAGGCACTGGAGAAAGCTCCAGAGCAGCACGCGCTGGACATTCGTATACTGCCGGGCGTGACGGCCATGCTGGCCGCGGCTGCCCGTGCCGGCGCACCGCTCGGCGGCGATTTTTGCGCGATCAATCTCAGCGACAATCTCAAGCCCTGGCCACTCGTCGAGACGCGGTTGCGGGCGGCGGCACAGGCGGATTTCGCGATCGCGCTCTACAATCCGCG
>CAMDMH010000546.1 GCA_945901835.1 Devosia equisanguinis
CGCGCTGCCAGCCGGCGTTGCCGGGGTCGGACTTGGCCAGGCGGTCTGCGATAGCGAGGCTGCCCTGGTAGGAGGCCAGCGCCGCGGGCAGGTTGCCCTGCGCCACCTGCACGTCGCCGACCCTCTCGTACGACACGCTGAGATCGCGCTGCCAGCCGGCGTTGCCGGGGTCGGACTTGGCCAGGCGGTCTGCGATAGCGAGGCTGCCCTGGTAGGAGGCCAGCGCCGCGGGCAGGTTGCCCTGCGCCACCTGCACGTCGCCGACTGCCGCGCGGTCCTGCGCCTGCGGGCGTATAAGGGCTCGGCGGCGGTGCAACGCCTCCAGCGTTCCAGGAACGGCCGTCTTGGCGGCGCGGCGCGTTGACTTCGCTACCGATCGGGCTGAAGCTTTAACTTCGACGCCGATGTCCGCGGCCTGAGCGTGCCGCGACCGCACGAAGGGAAGTCACATGGCCGCGACCCGACAAATCAAGCTGGGAGTGTTCGTTCGCCCGAGCGGTAACCACATTGCGTCCTGGCGCCATCCGGACGCGCATTCGGACGCCGGCTGGAACTTCCAGCGGATTGTGCAGATGGCGCAGACCGCGGAGCGTGGGCTTCTTGACATGTTGTTCTCGGCGGATACGCAGTCGGCGTGGACGGCCGAAGGCGGTGGAATGGAACGCCAGCATTACGTCGCGTGGCTCGAACCGTTCACGCTCAAGGCGGCACTGACGGGTTTCACCAAGAACATCGGCCTCGCCTGCACGCAGACGACGACCTACAACGAGCCCTATTCGCTGGCTCGGCGCTTCGCGACGCTCGATCACATCAGCGGCGGGCGGTCGGCCTGGAACGTGATCACGTCGGGCAATCCGACCGAGGCGCAGAACTTCGGCCAGGACGTGCATCTGAGCAAGGCCGATCGCTACAAGCGCGCCACCGAGTTCGTGAAGGTGGTTTCAGGGTTGTGGGACAGCTGGGACGACGACGCCTTCATCCGGGATCGCGAGAGCGGCCTGTTCTTCGACGTCAACAAGATGCACGTGCTGAACCACCAGGGCGCGTACTTCAAGGTAAAGGGGCCGCTCAACGTATCGCGACCGCCGCAAGGCAGGCCGGTGATCATCCAGGCGGGCACCTCCGACGCCGGACGCGAGATGGCGGCGGAAACGGCGGACGTCGTGTTTTCGGCGGCCAACGACATCGAGGAATCGCGGGCGTATTACAGTGACCTCAAGAGCCGAATGGCGAAATACGGACGCGCGCCGGACGAGATCAAGGTGCTGCCCGGCGTCGCCTTCTCCGTGGCTCCGACGGCGCAGGAGGCGATCGACAAGTACGAGCAGCTTCAGGACCTTGTGCACCCCGATATCGCGATCGGGCTTGCTTCCCGCCGTATCGGCTTCGACCTCACTCCATACCCGCAGGACGGTCCGCTGCCGCCGCCGCCGGAGAAGGTCGACGGCGACCGGTCCAGCCGCTCCTACATGATGTACGAATTGGCCAGGCGCGAGAACCTCACGATCGCCCAGATGGCGAAAAAGTTCGCCGCAGCGCGTGGCCACTTCTTCGTGACGGGTTCGACCAAGCAGGTCGCGGACGTGCTGGAGGAGTGGTTCACCACGGGCGCCTGCGACGGCTTCAATCTCATTCCGCCGCTCTATCCGAACAGCCTCGAGGACTTCGTCAATCTGGTCGTGCCGGAGCTTCAGCGACGCGGCTTGTTCCGAACGCGCTACGAGGGTTCGACGCTTCGCGGACATCTGGGGCTCGAGCGGCCGGAGAGCCGCTACGCTCGGCCGAAGTCGGCCGCCGCCGAATAGCTGGCGGTTGCGACCGCCGCTGCATGCCGTAAGGTCGATGCGCTGAATGCATCGGGCAGACGAGGGGAGAATCTGCTCCGTTTCGTATTGCTAGATCATGAAAGGTCGCTGCCCCATGTCCTCTTTTTCCGCGGTCCATGGTCAAGAGTTTTTCAGGGTTTTTCTCAAAGGCAGAGGCTTCGGGTTGGCGGCGGCCGCCTGTATTGCCTGCCTGTTGCCGGTCGGTTCCGTGCGGGCCCAGAGTGCCGACGAAGTCTTCTACAAGGCCAATCCGGTCACGGTCATCGTGGGGATGAGTTCGGGCACCACCTACGACATCGTCGGTAGGGCGGTCGCGCGGCACATCGTGAAGCACATTCCCGGGCAGCCAAAGGGCATTCCCGTCAATCGGCCGGGCGCCGGGAGCCTGACTGCCGCGCAACAAGTGTACAGCGCGTCCCCGCGCGACGGCACCGTCATCGGCGTGTTCAACCGCAGTGCACCGACGGGGCCGCTGCTCGGAACCGCTCCCGCCGGGATGTTCGACGCCACCAAGTTCAACTGGATCGGCAACGTCGGCGACGAGGTGAGCGTGTGCGTGACGCGCCGTGAGACCGCCGCGCCGACCTGGGCTGAACTCGTCTCCAAGCCGATGTCGTTCGGGGCGACCTCGATGGGCGCCGACACGGGCATCTTCGCGGCCGTCCTCAACAACATGTTCGGGGCCAAGCTGAAGATCATCACCGGCTATCCCGGCGGAACGGAGATCACGGTCGCGCTGGAGCGGGGCGAGGTCGATGGACGATGCGGCTGGTCGCTCGGCGGCATCAAGACGAGCCGTCCGCAGTGGCTGAGCGACAACACGATAAACGTGCCCATCCAACTTGGATTGCGCGCAAGTCCCGAGCTTCCCGGCGTACCGTTGATCCTGGACAAAGCCAGAAACGACAACGAACGGCGACTGCTTCGGCTGATCTTCAGCCGGCAGGAAGTCGCTTATCCGCTGGCCGCGCCGCCGGGTACGTCGAAGGAGCGCGTGCAGATTCTTCGAAGCGCCTTCGATGCGATGGTCAAGGATCCCGAGTTCCTCGAGGAAGCCAAGAAGATGGCGATCGAGGTGGCGCCGATGTCGGGGGCGGATCTCGAGAAGCTGATGATCGAGATCCACGCGACGCCACCGGAACTGGTTTCGGAGGCGCAGCGCATCATGGCGGGGAAGTAGGTTCGGAGCGCGTGGGGATGACGGGCCGCGAAGTGACCGCATTCTAGATCTCTGATCTTGGAGTCCGATTCACGCTCTCGATGGAAGCTCGATCGCTTCCATCTCGACCGATCGGGCTCTAGCCCGGCTGCCAACCGGAGATGCGGGCGACGTTCGCGCCCATCAGCTTGACATTGTCGCTTTCCGAGATGCGGTTCGTAACGCGCAAGGCCTCGACGCCGTGCGGTTAGTCGAGGAAGGCCACGGCGCGGCTCCAGTCGGTGCCCCACATGCAGCGGTCGATGCCGAATGCGTCGATCATCCGGCACACGGGGTCCCATATGTCATCGAAGGGATACTGCTGCCGCGAGAGCGTGCAGGCACTAGTGTTCCCCGTCTGACAGATGATTCCCGTCGGGCCGCAAATCAGTCATTGTGGGGGGCATGAGACGCGATGACATCTGCCTCCACGTGAGCCCGGCGAACCATGCCCGGCTCGGGACGACGATTACGTCGTGCTCGACGACGCCGGCGCCGCATGATCTTCTCCGGCAACGCCAGCAAACTCGACGGTCTCGACATCGGAAAATATGGACACACACAATTTCCCAGCCGGAGGTGACGATCAGGTCCATCCGCTTCGAAAATCGTGTGTGTCCCTATTTTCCCACCTCGCCCATCAGCCA
>CAMDMH010000547.1 GCA_945901835.1 Devosia equisanguinis
GTCGAGGAAGTCGATCTGTTCGCGCGCGGGGCCGAGCGTCTTGGTGCCGAGCATCTCCTGTATGTCGGGGGGGAGCATGTGGCTGTTGCGGATCATGCCGACGGCGGGGATGTCGGAGACCATGGGAGAGAACACGACGCGCTGCCCGATCTCGGCGTAGGCATCGAGCACGGTGTCGATGTTGTCTTCGCTGAACGGGATCAGGCCCAGCATGTCCTGCAGCGTCGTGATCCCGCAGCGCATCGCTTCGAGTGCGCCGACGAGCGTGCGGAGGCGGACCTCTTCCTTGCTGCGGTTGCCGCCAAGCGGCAGCGTGTAGAGGAGCCAGTATTCCAGCGGCAATTCTTCGAAGAGGCCGCGGCACAAGGTGTCGTGCGAGTGGTAGTGCGCGTTGATCAGGCCTGGGATCACGATGTGGTGGCTGGCGTCCAGCACTTTCGCGCCCGCCGTCTGCTGTGGCGGCAGGTTGGTGCCGATCGCCGAAATCGTGTCGTTCTCGATCAGGATGTCGGCAGCGGCGGGTTTGTGTACGTCGCCGTCATGATCGTAGACGAGCCCGCCGTGTATGAGGATCTTGGATGACATGGCTGCTTCCGCTCAGTTGGTGGCAGACCCTCCGGGCCTGGCACCAGGACTCGACAATGTGGTCAGAAGGCAGTCGCACCGTGATTGCCTGGTGTCAGCCCCCCTGGGTCTGACACCTACTCCCCAATCGCCTTCTTGACCATGTCTACCACCGGCTTCGGCGTTGCCAGAATGCGCTTGACGATCGCCTCGAGCTCCGCGCCGGAGGCCGGCTCGAGGTCGAGCTTCCATTCGTTGGCCTTGGCGATGATGTCGGGGTCCTTGATGCCGGCGTCGAACGCATCACGCAGGGCTTTCGCGCGGTCGGGCGGAATGCCGGGAGAAGCTGCCAGGGATCGGCCCATCAGCGAGCCCGCGGACACGAGATCCAATGCGAGCTTGTGGTTGGGATCGGTGACGAGTTCGGTGGCCATCGGCACGTTCTCGAAGCCCTTCGCCCGCTTGGCGCCGACCTGCACGAGATGGACGATCTTGTCGTCGCGCACCCAGTTCGCCTCGGTGACGGCCCAGCTCACGATCGTGCCGCCGCGGCCCATGATCTCGCCGCGCTCCATCGCGAGATTCTGTTCAGGGATGCCGCGGTAGCCGAGCACCACCTTGAACTTGGTGCCGATCAGTTGATTGAGCAGGATCGGCAGGTGGTATTGGTACGAGCCTTGGCCGGTGGAGCCGAGCACGACCTCCTTTTTCTTGGCCTCTTCGATCGAATGAGCCGGCGATGTCGCGCGCATCACGGTGAGCGACGAGTTGAGCGGCGAGAACTGGCCGACCATGAGGAACTGGGCGAGGTCGTAGCTTACGCCGGTGACGCCGAGCACCTGGTTCTGCGGCGCGCTGCCGTGGAGGCTTATGAGCGCCGTGCCGTCCTTCGGCGAGCGGTTGGCAAGGTAGTTCGTCGAAACGGCGCCGCCGCCGCCGGTCATCAGCTGGGTGATGACCGTGGGTTTACCGGGGAGATGCTTCTGCAGAATCTCGGCGCCGAGGCGTCCATAGAGATCATACGTGCCACCGGGGCCGATGGGCACCAGGATTGTGACCGTCTTGCCCTTGTAGAAGTCGGCGACGGGGTTCGCATCGGCAGCTTGGGGAACTTGAATGACCGCAACGGCTGCTGAAATGCCGATCGCGAACGATCGTTTGGCGCGGTATTGCATGGTTCACTCCCCAAGACTCGATTGCGCTGCCGTACCGGCAGGATTGATTGGCCCTGATGTTATTGGGGAGACGTCGTAGATGTCCAGTGAGGCGTGAAGAGATGTTGTGCGGGGGAATACGGATGACGATCTTGCGGTCGGTTGTGTTCTGCGCTGTCGCCGCGCTCGAATGTATGTCGGGCTTGCGTCCAGTCATGGCGCAGGGGGCCGGCGACGGGTTCTACAAGGGCAGGACGATCAGCCTGATTTCGGGCTTCACGCCGGGCGGCAGCTACGATTTCTATTCGCGTCTCGTCGGCCGGCATCTGGGGCGGCATCTCACGGGAAATCCAACGGTCGTCATCCAGCAGATGCCGGGAGCGGGCGGACTGACGGCGGCGAACTATCTCTACCGGATCGCGCCGAAGGACGGAACGGCGATCGGGATGCTGTCGCAGACGGCGGCGGTCGACGAGGCGCTCGGTGCGCCGGGTGTGCAATACAAAGCGGCCGAGTTCTCGTGGATCGGGCGGGTGGCGCCTTCGATCGAGGTGAGTGTCGCGTGGCATACGGCGAAGGTGCGATCGATCGAAGACGCACGGTCGCAACAGCTTCTCTATGGCAGCAGTGGTCCCGGCTCGGCGCTCGACAGCTATCCGCGCGTGTTGGCGCTCGCGTCGGGTCTGAACATCCGCATCGTGTCGGGATACAAGGGCTCGACCGAGGCGCTGCTGGCGATGGAGAAGGGCGAGGTCGATGCGTCTGGTACCACGTGGAATACGCTCAAGATTAATCGCAAGGCGTGGCTTGCGGAGAAGCGCGTGAACATTCTGGTGCAGTACGCGCGTGTGCGTTCGCCGGAGCTGCCCGACGTGCCGGCGGCGGTGGAAATGGGGCGGACGGCGGAGGATCGCGCGCTGCTCGAGTTCTACATGAGCGGCGCGGACGTGGGGCGGTCTATCCTCACTACGCCGGGCGTGCCGACCGAGCGGGTGGCGGAATTGCGGGCTGCGTTCGACGCGGCGATGCGCGATCCCGAGCTGAAGGCCGACATCGACAAGGCGAATGCCGAGTTCCAACCGATGGCGGGTGTGGAGCTGCAGAGGCTCGTCGAGCAGACGCTGTCAGTGAAACCGGAGCTTGCGTTACGGATCAGGGAGGCATTGCAGGTGGCGCGGTGATTGGTGAGTGGTTGATGTGTCCTACGGACGCGCTTTGTGCTGGATCTCCGACGCTTGCTCGCCATTGGCTCGCTGCGGTCGAAGATGACGTGAGAGTTTTTGGGAGGTGATGCATGAGCAACGACAAGCCGTTGGCGGGGCGGGTGGCGATCGTGACGGGGAGTGGCCGGCGGATCGGTCGGGAGATCGCGGAAGCGTTGGCGCGTGCGGGCGCGGCCGTCGTCGTCAATGCGCGCGGCAATCAGCAACAAGCGGATGAAGCCGTAGCGGCTATCGAGAAGGTTGGCGGGCGCGCGATTGCCGTCCTGGCCGATGTGTCGAAGCGCGAGGATGCGGAGCGGCTCGTGGCGACTGCGGTCGAAAAGCTGGGGCGGCTCGATATCCTCGTCAACAACGCGGCGGTGCGTGCGAAGCGTGCGGTGGGCGAGATCACGGACGAGGAATGGCGTGAAGTGATCGGGGTCATTCTCGATGGCTCGTTCTTCCTGACGCGTGCTGCGATCCCGCATCTGGCCAAGCATGGCAAGGGGCGGATCATCAACATCGGTGGCGCCACGGCCTTCACGGGGGCTGATGAGCACGCGCATGTCGTTGCGGCGAAGGCCGGGCTGTCGGGTTTGACGCGCGCACTCGCAGTGGAGCTCGGGCCCAAGGGCATCACGGTGAACATGGTTTCGCCTGGCTTGGTCGAAGCGCCTGGCGACGATCCGAAGCGGGCGGCCGAGCGGCGCGAGCATTATCAGATGGACCGGATCGCGCTCG
>CAMDMH010000548.1 GCA_945901835.1 Devosia equisanguinis
CGGTGAAAGCGCTCGCTGCCCAAGGCTTCGACCCGCTCGTCGGTGGTCCCGATGAATTCGACCGCTTCATGCGCAGCGAGATCGTGAAGTGGGGTAAGGTCGTCGAAGCCGTCGGCATCACGCCCGAATGAGGCGAACACGATCGAACAGCAGCACCTTCCCAATCATGAGCGCACCCCCTTGAGCAGCAATGGAACGTCCCCCGCCCGCACGTCGATGAACAACGCGAACGTGCTCAAGATCGGCATGTTCGGGTCGAACTGCTCCTCGTCCCGCACGGCAACCCTCGTGCCGGAGCGGTGGACGGCGGATTGGGCCGACTGCCTGAAGCTCGGCCAGTTGGCGGACGAAGCGGGCATCGACTTCATGCTGCCGATCGGACGCTGGAAGGGCTACGGCGGCGAGAGCGATTTCCACGGCACCACGCTGGAAACGCTCACCTGGGCGACGGGTCTGCTCGCGGCGACGAAGCGCATCACGGTGTTCGGAACCGTTCACGCACCGTTGTTCCATCCGATCATCGCGGCCAAACAGATGGTAACCGCCGATCAGGTCGGCAACGGTCGCTTCGGCCTCAACATCGTCGCCGGCTGGAACGAAGGCGAATTCGAGATGTTCGGCGTCGAGCAGCGCGAGCACGACGAACGCTATGCCTACGCCGAGGAATGGCTGCGCGTGATGCACATGGCGTGGACCGGCCCGGAGCAGTTCGATTTCGACGGTCGCTACTTCAAGCTGAAAAACGTGCGCGCCAAGCCCAAGCCCGTCGGCGGCGCCCGCCCCCTGATCATGAATGCGGGCTCGTCGGATGCCGGCAAGGAATTCGCGATGCGCAATTGCGATGCGTTCTTTACTGCGACCGGCGCATCGCGCTCATCCCTCGACGGCGTGGCAAACCGCGTCAAGGAAGTGAAGGCCGACGCCGCCGCGAACAACCGCGAGATCGAGGTCTACACGATCGGCCAGGCGATCTGCCGTCCGACGCAGAAGCAGGCGGAGGAGTATCATCACTACGCCAACGTCGAATGCGCGGACTGGGGCGCGATCGAGCGCATGCTCGCGTTGCGCGGCATCACGCGGGACAACACGCCGCCGGAAGACTACGCCACCAAACGCCGGTTCTTCGCCTCCCACTCGATCGGCGGCTATCCGTTCGTCGGCACGCCGGACAGGATCGCGGAGGAACTGGCCGTCGTATCGCGCGCCGGCATCCGCGGCATCGCGCTGTCCTTCGTCAACTACGTCGACGAGCTTCCCTTGTTCCGCGACGAGGTTCTGCCGCGTCTCGCCCGCATGGGTCTGCGCGAAGCGATCGTTTGAAGCGCTTTCTATGTAGGTCGGGTCAAGGCCACTGGCCGCGGCCCGACATTTCCGTGACATGCCGTGCTGATGTTGGGCCTCGCAGCGCTCGACCCAACCTACGAAACTGCAAGCCAAAGGCCCGCGGGTTTCCCCGCGAGCCTCTGACTTCTGTGGGATGAATTCGCATAACCTCACAGATTGAAGTCGTTCTGTGTCAGAGCGACGTTGCCGGCGAGGTCCATGCGGAACTCCGTGTCACCCAGCGCGTCGATGTTGCCTTCGACGACCGTCTTGCCGAGAGCCGCATCGTAGTGCGACGTGACCTGCCCGACTTCGAGCGCCTTGTTGGGATCGTAGGCGACATACTGGAACGCCTGATCGCCGGCGACCCCGATGTTGGCGTCGATCCCCGACAGGTCGATCTTGTCGGCGCCCTGCTGGAAGTCGGCGAGCGTGTCGTACTGCCCGACCGCGTTCACCGATTCGGCGACGTCACCGTACTTGTAGGTGTCGCTACCCTGCCCGCCGGTCAACTGATCCGCGCCCCGGCCGCCAGTCAGAACGTCGTCGCCGCGCCCGCCGTTCATGACGTCGTTGCCTTCGTCGCCGAACAGCTTGTCGTTGCCACGGCCGCCGTCCATGCGGTCGTCGCCCAGCCCGCCGTGCATGTCGTCCTTGCCGCGCCCACCGCTCATGGTGTCGTTGCCCTGGCCGCCCCACATCTCGTCGTTGCCCAGACCGCCCCACATGTGGTCGTTGCCCGAACCGCCGTCCATGCTGTCGTTGCCACGACCGCCACGCATGTTGTCGTCGCCGCGGCCACCCCACATGTCGTCGTTTCCGCGGTCGCCCCACATCTTGTCGTTGCCGGCCTCGCCGAACAGACGATCGTTGCCACGTCCGCCGTGGATCTGGTCGTTGCCCCATCCGCCGTGGACTTCGTCGTTTCCACGACCCGCCCAGATGGTGTCGCTGCCGCCGTTGCCGTGGATGTTGTCGGCCTGGCTGGTGCCGAACAGGGTCTCGGAAGAGTTGTTGCCGGTGATGTTCGCCATTGTCGTATCTCCTGGTGAGGTTTGCTGTCGAATGGGTCTTGAGAAGCTGCCGCCTCTACCGCCCTGAAGTTGGTTTGGCGGTGAAGCTGAACGGAATTTAACCGTCGTGCCGATACCGGGCTGTTCCGCTCGGAACATTGCAAAACCAATTCGACAGCGCCCGCCGTGTATCCGCTGGAACTCCACGCTCACGCACCAATAAAGAGCCCTGTGCCGCCGGAAACAGCGCCCGCGGAGCAACGCGCGCACATTCGCTCCATCGAAGGCCGAACCACGACCGAACGGCCCAACGGGAGACTGAATATGTCGAAACGCAATGCCGGAACACCGCTCAGCCGCGCGATCGCTGCCTGCATGCCAGCCTTTGCCTCGATCGCCTTCATCAGCGTCTTCATCAATTTGACGATGTTGGCGATGCCGCTCTACTCGATGCAGATTTCGGACCGCGTCATGCAGAGCCGCAACGGCGGCACACTGGTGATGCTGACGATCATCGTCGTCGTGTTCCTCGCGCTGTATGGCTTCCTCGAATACGTCCGCGCAGGCATCCAGCTCCGCGCCTCGATCATGTTCGACGATATCATCCGCCATTCGCTCTTCGACGGCCTCATGCGCACCGACGTGACCGGCGCTTCCCGCATCGGCCCGCAAGCACTGCGCGACGCCGAGATGCTGCGTGAGACGATCTCGTCGGGCCTCGTCTCCACGATGTTCGACGCCCCGTGGGCGCCCATATTCGTTCTGCTCTGCTTCTTCCTTCATCCGATGCTGGGCGTTGTCGCGCTGTGCGGCGCCCTCGCGATGCTCGTCTTTATCTGGCTGAGCGAAGGCATCACCAAGTCGAGCGTCCGGCACGCGTCCCAGCTTTCCGCCGAAGCCTCGCAGTTCGCCGCTTCCGCCCTGAAGAACGGCGAGGCGGTTCGCGGCCTCGGCATGGGCGACACGATCTCTGAGAAATGGAACGCGACCCAGAACGAGGTCGTCGCAACCCAGGCCGTCACCAGCGAGCGCGTCGCCGCCGTCAACGCCGTGTCGAAGTTCGTCAGCATGTTGGTGCAGGCCGCCCTGCTCGGCGTCGGCGCGTGGCTTGCAATCGAGCAGCTCATCTCGCCCGGCGTCATGATGGCCTCTTCGATCATGATGGGCCGCGCGCTTTCGCCGGTGCAGATGGTCGTCGGCCAGTGGAAGCGCATCGTCGCACTCCGCGGCAGCTACGACCGCCTGCAACAGATCTTCGCGAACCTGCCCGACCAGGGCGTCACGGCCGACCAGCCCGACCCGATCGGCAAGCTC
>CAMDMH010000549.1 GCA_945901835.1 Devosia equisanguinis
GAGGGTCTGACACCGTTACTAACGTCCCATCGTACAGCCGGACGCTCTACTTCTTCATTGCTGCCTTGACGGGGTCCTTGACGTTCGGGACCACGTCGATCTGGACATTCTTGATCTCCGATCCGACCTTGTCAGTGCGGCGGATATAGACGTTCTGGATGATATCGCGCGTCTCGGGGTCGATCGAGATGGGCCCGCGGGGGCTGTCCCACTTCATGCCCTTGGCAGCCGCGATCATCGTCTCGCCGTCGGTCTTGCCGCTGGTCTTCTTGAGCACTTCGTAGATCAGGTGCATGCCGTCCCAGCCGCCGATGGAGAAGTAGTCCGGCGCGCGCTTGTATTCGGCCTGATAGCTGGACGCGAACTTCTTGTTCAGCTCGGTCTCCTGGGCGGCATCATAATGCGATGCCACGATCATGCCGAGTGCCGCTTCACCCATCGACTTGATGGCGTTCGGGTCGGTCAGCTCGAGCTGGCCGAGAACCTTGGTCTTGCGCGCGTCGATACCGCGCTCGGCGAACGCCTTTCCGATGGCGCCGGGCTGTGCGCCACCCGGCACCCAGACATAGATCGCTTCGGGGTTGAGGTCCTTGGCGCGTTGCACGAAGGCGGAGAAGTCAGGGTTGGCGACCGGGAACTTGACCTGTCCGACGACCTCGCCGCCGGCTTCCTTGAATGCCTTGATGAAAGCGGCTTCCGCATCGAGGCCCGGGCCGAAGTCCGAGACCATCGAATAGACCTTTTTCACGCCTGCTGACTTGACCGCCCAGGTGCCGAGCGCGCCGTTGAGCTGCGGCGTGGTCAGCGAGGTGCGCACCATGTACTCGGACTTGGTCGTGATGATCGAGGTGGCCGCGTTCATGACGACCATGAACTTCTTTGCCTGTTGGGACACGTCCCCCGCCGCCATTGCGTTGGGTGTCAGGACGAAGCCGGCGAGGATGTCGACGTTGTCGCGCACGACTAGTTCTTGCGCGAGGCGCTTGGCGACATCGGGCGCGATCCCGCCGGTATCCTTGCGGATGAACTCGATCTTCCGGCCCGCTACCGTGTCGCCGTTCTGCTTGACCCAGAGCTTGATGGCATTGTCCATCTGGGTGGCAGCGTCGGCGAACTGGCCGGAAAACGGCATGATCAGACCGATTTTCAATGGGGCCTGGGCTAGGGCGCCTGTGGTGGTGGCAGCGATTGCGGCGACACCTGCGGCCACGATCGAAACGAGATTACGCATGGAGTTCCTCCCTTCCCGGAACGATGACCCAAATCCGTCTTGGTCGAGCCTGCCCGGGTTGCAAACCGAGGCGACCGTAACGGCGATGCCGGAAACGGTCAATTCGGCGCATGGCGTAGTTCGCGCAAGCTCAAGCATCAAGCGCTGGTATTGAATGTGGGCTGCGGAAGTGCGAGCGCTCGGCCCCCAGAGATCCCAACGGGAACGGCGCGGAGCGGGGTTGCCAAATCCGGTCCACGATGCTCTGCAGTGTCGAACCTTGCATTAGTCCGCGGAGACCGGCATGTCGGCTGAAGTTCTGATTTCACCCTCGATCCTGTCGGCAGATTTTGCCAGGCTCGGCGAAGAGGTGCGCGCCATAGATCAGGCCGGTTGCGATTGGGTACACGTCGACGTGATGGACGGCCACTTCGTGCCCAACATCACGATCGGCCCGGCAGTCGTCGCCGCCATTCGCCCGCATACCAGGAAGCCGCTCGACGTCCATCTGATGATTGCCCCTGTCGATCCCTATATCGAGGCGTTCGCCAAGGCCGGCTCCGACATCATCACCGTTCACGCCGAGGCCGGCCCCCACCTCGATCGCTCGCTGCAGTTGATCCGCAGCCTCGGCAAGAAGGCCGGCGTTTCGCTCACCCCTCATACGCACGAGAGCATCATCCAGTATGTGCTGGACCGCCTCGACCTCGTCCTCGTCATGACCGTGAATCCCGGCTTCGGCGGCCAGGCTTTCATTCCCGCCATGGCCGACAAAATCGCCGCGATCCGCCAGATGATCGGCAACCGCCCGATCCATCTCGAGGTCGATGGCGGCGTCAACCCCGCGACCGCAGCCGTCTGCGCAAAAGCCGGGGCGGACGTTCTGGTCGCCGGCAACGCGGTCTTCCAGGGCGGCAAATACGCCGAGAACATCAAAGCGATCCGCACCGGGGCCAACACCATCGCGGTATGAGAGTTCGTCGTTGGGATGTATCCCGCCGGCTCTCGCGCCGGTCACAATCAGAGGGGCATCGGCCGTGAGCGCAGACGAGATCCGGGTGTTCAGCGGCGGCGCGCCTCAACACGTGCTGCAGACCCTCGCGCCGGAGTTCGAGAAGGTGACGGGGCACAAGTTGACCTTCACATTCGCGCTCGTCACGGCGATCCAGCAGAAGCTGGCGGCTGGCGAGATGGCCGACATCGTGATGTTGCCCGCGCCCTTGCTTTCGGCGGTCGAGAAAGGACTGCCGTTCGAGAAGGACAGCCAAACGACCATCGCCCGCGTCGGCATCGGCGTCATTGCCCCGAAGACGGCGACGCGCCCCGACATCGGTAGCGCCGACGCAGTTCGCTCGGCATTGCTCGCAGCCCGCGCGTTGGCGTTCCCCGATCCGACGACGCCGAGCGGCGGCCACCTCGCGCGGATGCTCGAGCAACTCGGCATCGCCGACAAGGTCCGGCCGAAGGTCGTGAACAAGGCGGCGATCCACGGTGGCGGCGAACTCGTGGCCACGGGCGCAGCCGACCTCGGCCTTTACCTTCTGAGCGAAGTGAACCGCATCGAGGGCGTTTGTGTCGTCGGCCTATTGCCGCCGGCCGTGCAGAGCTACGTCGTCTATGCCGCCGCGATCCCCGTCGGGAGCCCGAGTGCAGCCGGAGCGGCGGCGTTCATTCGCTACGTCACCGATCCCTCGCGCCGCTCCCGGTGGGAGGCGGCCGGCTTCGATCTGGTCGCTGAATCCGAGTGAGCGCCGCCGCCCGCGAAATCAGAAACGATGACGATGCTTAGGTTTGAAAATCGATGACCGCCACCAAGCCGCGCAACATTCTCTTCATCATGGCCGACCAGTTGCGCTGGGACTATCTCTCCTGCGCCGGTCATCCGCATCTGAAGACGCCGAACCTCGACAAGCTCGCCGCCCGCGGGGTGCGTTTCACGCGGACATACGTGCAGAGCCCCGTGTGCGGCGCTTCGCGGATGAGTTTCTACACCGGCCGCTACGTCGGCTCGCACGGCGCGACCTGGAACGGCGTGCCGCTGAAGGTCGGCGAGATGACGCTCGGCGACTACGTGAGGAAGCTCGGCAGCGAGGCCGTGCTCGTCGGCAAGACGCACATGATCGCCGATACCGAAGGCATGGAGCGGCTCGGCGTCGATCCCAAGTCGGTCATCGGCGTGCGCGTGTCCGAGTGCGGCTTCGATCCCTTCGATCGCGACGACGGTCTGCACGGATATGGGCCCGACGGCCGCTACACGGTGCCACCGCGCTATGAGAACTATCTGCGCGAGAAGGGCTACACCGGCGACAAGCCCTGGCACGACTGGGCCAATTCCGCGCAAGGACCCGGCAACAAGCTCGCCTCCGGCTGGGAGATGCGCAACGCCCGACTTCCCGCCCGCGTGAAGGAGGA
>CAMDMH010000550.1 GCA_945901835.1 Devosia equisanguinis
GGTCATCCCGGTGCTCGTCACCGGGATCCAGGGTGCAACAATGGCAATGCTCCGGGTTGTGGCAAACTCGATCCCGGGCCCCAGGCCCGGGATGACCGTATTCTATTGAATTGAATCACCCTGCCCCACCCCCACCCGCTCCACACAAAGGGGGAGGGGGAACCCCGAATTTCGATTCGGTTGTTGTTCGAAGCGTTGATCCTGGCGGAACGTACCGAGCGCGACGCCGAGCGCCACACCGCCAAGGTCGAGTTGAGCCTCAACGCCGCCCGGCTGGTCGCTGCGCCGACAGCGCTACGGCCAATCGTCGGAGAAGCTCGACGCCCTCCCCGCTGGGCAGGGGGGACGCGCGCCTCATCGTTCGGCTGAACCTGTCATGCGACCGACTTGTGTGGTTGCCTCAGCTTCATGGGGAGGCGGCACCGACGGCGTTCGAGGATGGCGCTTCGCAGGCCTCACACGCACGGCGGCAGCAATGGCCGGCCATCGGCCTCGAGCAGACGCCGGCTCTCACTCAGCAACTCTCCCAAAGCTTTGTCGGCATCGCCCTGATCTTCCAACGGCACGTAGCAGTCGCTTCGCAGCGACCAGTCGGGCTCGAAGAAGGCAGGCTCGGCGTAATGGGCGGCGAAGTCGTGGCGGTGCCCGACGAGTACCTTGCTGAGCTCGTGGTCGATATGCCCATCCATCGGCAGCAGGAGGGGGATCAGCGTCCGGCACGCTGCCGGCGTGATCAGGTACGCGAACGTACCGTTGAAGAAGTAGAGCCGCACCAGCTCGGAGCCCCGAGGTTTGTCCGCCATGCCGTTCATGATGATCCGGCCGAGAAAAACCATCCCGGCATCGATAGGTATCGAATGGAGAACGCTCCGGAATCGGACCGGATCGAAGTCCGCCGCCGGGTTCGCATCGTCTTCGAAGACCAGCACGCGCGGCAGGTTCTTTTCGATTACCCAGCGCCAGACCGCGAGGTGAGACAGGAAACATCCCACCGCCGGGCGCGTCAGCGTGAAATGGCTGCGAGGCGCCGCTTCGATCAGGGCAGCCGGTTGGCCCAGCAGCGGGGCCATCGCCTCGAGCGAAAGTCGGGCCCCCTCGACAGCCGGAACCTTGATCAGCTTGCTCAAACCGATGGCAGCCATGCGGCCGGCGATCGCCTGCCACTTGTCCGCCCGATGCGCCAGATTGATCACGGCGATGGGAAGGTCGAGCCCGATCGGCTGCGCACAGTCGCCATCGAATTCGATGTTCAGTCTGGGAAGGTGCAGGAGAGCGGCCTTCAAGTCCATATCGGCGAGCATCGATTGAGAAGCCTTTTCCACTCGAAGTCTGCGCAAGCCAGAGGCTCTTCGCGCCTCGGTCCAAGGTCTCTTAATCCAGAACGATGGAACCCGACTATCGGTAGCAAGCCGTAGTGCAAGGATTTGCTGCCAGGTTGGCTCGGCATCGTGCCCGGCCTACTCGACCTTCTCTTTCGTCCGCCCGACCCGCCCCCCGGCGGTCTGCGCCGGCACGAAGCTCCCGAGCCGCATCCGCACGCGCTGCCGCGTGGCAACCGGCGCGAGCAGCTCCTTCTTCGCCTCGACGATGGTGACGCCGCCGAGCCGCGACGACACCTGCGCGCCGACGCGCTCGAAGCCGGTCGCCCATTTCAGCAGGAAGAGCCGCTCGAACGGCGGCACGTAGAGCGCGCTGCCCCATTCTGTCGGCGTGAATCCGGCCTCGCGCAGAATGCGCTCGAGCTGCCCGCGGCTATAGGGCCGGCCGTTGCCGAACGGCGTCGTATCGAATCGCGCCCACATGCTGGCCCGGCTCGGCACCACCAGAATGATCCGCCCCTGCGGCGCCAGCACCCGCCACATCTCCCGCACCACCGGCCCGACGCGCTCGGCCGCCTCCAGGCAATGGATCGCGAGCAGCTTGTCGACGGAACTGTCCGGCAACGGCAGGTCGTCTTCCTCGACCAGCACCGCCTGCCTGTCGGAGTCGTGCGGCCACGCGAGCGCCCCCTGCTGCATCGGCATGAACGCGCCGACCCGGAGCGCTTCGCCCCGGAAGGCACCGAGATAGGGCGTCGCGAACCCCAGGCCGATCACGGTCTGGCCTTCCACATGCCGCCAGCGCGCGCGCAGCCGGTGCAGCAGAATACGCCGCACGATCTGCCCGAGCGGGGTCAGGTAGAAATCCCGCAGGTCTGTGACGTCGAGATACATTCCGTTACCGGCTCGGGTGCTTCGCGCCGCGCGAGTTTAGCATAACGCCGGGCGGAACGGCGGGCTGATGTCGCAGGTTTGCATAAGGTAGGCGCGATGTTAGTTTCGCCAACCCCTCAACGAGCAGGAGCATGCCATGTCCGGATCCTCGGCGAAGCCCGAAATCCACCAGTTTCCGTGCCTGAAGGACAACTATGGCGTCCTCATCCGCGATCCCTCGACCGGTGTCGTAGCGGCCATCGACGCCCCCAACGGCGACGAGGTGGCAGCCGCGCTGAAGGCCAAGGGCTGGAAGCTCACGCACATCCTGACCACCCACCGCCACGGCGACCACACCGACGGCAACCTCCCCCTCAAGGCCGCTACCGGCTGCACCATCATCGGCCCCAAGGGCGAAGCCGATCTCGTTCCCGGCATCGACAAGGCCGTCGGCGAAGGCGACACGTTCATGCTCGGCAGCCTCGAGGTGCGCGTGTTCGACACGCCCGGCCACACCAAGGGCCACGTCACCTACTGGATCCCCGCAGCCGAGGTCGCCTTCGCCGGCGACACCCTGTTCCCGATGGGCTGCGGCCGGGTCTTCGAAGGCAACATGGAGCAGATGTGGAACTCGCTGGCGAAGCTGGCGAAACTGCCGCCCCAGACCGTCGTCTACTGCGGCCACGAATACACCCAGGCCAACGCGAAATTCTCGCTCACCATCGAGCCTGAGAACGAAGCGCTACAAACCCGCGCCCGCGAAGTCGACGCCAAACGCGCCCGCGGCGAGACGACCGTGCCCACCCGCATCGACATCGAACTGGCGACCAACCCCTTCCTCCGCCCCCAGAGCCCCGCCATCCGCAAACGATTCGGCCTCGAAACCGCCCCCGATTGGCAAGTCTTCGCCGAAGTCCGCGAGCGCAAGAACAAGGCGTGATCGCACTTTCCCTCTCCCCGTACGTACGGGGAGAGGGTCAGGGTGAGGGACGGCACCACGCGCCCCTCCCCCTCGATGGGGGAGGTCGACACGGGTCGGTTTTTCGCCATTCAGCGAAAAAGCGTCTGCCGTGTCGGGTGGGGGTGACTTGCGCCGCTGATGTTTCGCGATAACTGCATCGTCGCACGATGGCCTGCCGGCCATGCGAGAGGCTAGCTCGCCCACACCCGCTAACATAGCCGGACGGTCCCCAAAAACCTCTCCTTGTGTCCCCGGACGAGCGTTCCGGCCGCGAGGTTGGAACGTGAAGAGCCGGGGTCTTTACACATTTCATACCGTCGGCCCTAAGTTCCTATTCGTGGAATCCACGGATAGGAACACAGTGATTTGATCCGTCCAGTCTCGGCCTTGAGTCGATTCCAGGCGGTGCAGGCGGCGTCGACGATGGCGTCGTAGTCGTCGTGGAGACGGTGCGAGAG
>CAMDMH010000551.1 GCA_945901835.1 Devosia equisanguinis
CACCATGACCAAGCCTACCATCTCCGCCGTCGACATCGAAGTGGCGCGCGCGTCGCTCTCGGGCATCGTCAGGGAGATGCAGAACTCGCTGTTCCGGACGGGGTACTCGACGATCATCCGGGAGAGCCAGGATGCGTCGTGCGCGCTGATCGACAGGGCGGGCGACGTGATCGCACAGCACGTGGTGCTGCCGCTGCATCTGGGCGCGTTTCCGGCGTGCTGCCGCGCGATCATTTCGGCGTACGGCGGCGACATCCGCGAGGGCGATGCGTTCCTGATCAACCACCCTTACGATGGCGGCAGTCCGCATGCGCCAGATATGGCGGTGCTGACGGCGGCGTTCCGCGAGGGTCGCCACATCGGCTTCTGCGCGTCGATCGCGCACAAGAGCGACATCGGCGGTCCCGTGCCCGGCTCGTGCTCGGGCTCTGCGCGCGAGACCTACAACGAGGGTCTGCATCTGCCGGCGGTGCGCTATCAGCGCGACTTCCAGCCCTACGGCGACGTGGAGCGGATCATCGCGGCGAACTCGCGCACGCCGGAGCTCGTGCTCGGCGATATCCGCGGGCAGCTCGGCGCGGGGCGGCTCGGCGAGAAGCGGCTCGCGGAGCTTGCGACCAAGATGGGCATCGAGAAGTTCGAAGCGGCAGGCCGCGAACTGATGGCGCTGTCGGAAGCGAAGATCCGCGGCGCGATCTCGGAATGGGCGGACGGGCGCTACGAGGCGGAACGGTTCATCGACGACGACGGCGTGGAGCTGGGCAAACCCGTTCGCGTTCATGTCGTGGTGGAGAAGCGGGGCGACCGCATCCTGTTCGATTTCACCGACAGCGCCGACCAGACGAAGGGGCCGGCGAATATCCGGCCGCCGCTGGTGCATGCCGCGGCGGCGTTCTGCGTGATCTCGTTGATCGATCCACACATCTCGATCAACGCGGGCGTGCTGCGCGCGATCGACATCAAAGTGCGCCGTGCGTCGATCTGCGATCCGGTGTTTCCCGCGCCGGTGAACACCTACAATCCGACGATCCATGCCGTGGTGGACGGCGCGTTCGAGGCGCTGGGTTCGCTGGTGCCTTCGCGGGCGCGGGCGGACGGATGCTCGTCGCGCTCGATCATCATCGGCGGGCGCTCGACGTCGTCGGGTAAGGGCTACGTGCAGTACGAGATCGTCGGTGGCGGCGCGGGCGGGCGATCGGGCCGCGACGGCATGTCCGGCACCAACGTCAACCAGTCGAACGCGAAGATCGCGCCGATCGAAATCATCGAGAGCGAGTTCCCGACACGTGTGAAGCGCTTCGAGTTGATCCCGGATTCCGGCGGTGCGGGTGCCTATCGCGGCGGGCTCGGTATCGTGCGCGAGTACGAAAACCTCGCGGAGGCGCGCTTCTCGATCCGTTCGGCCAAGCACGTGATCCCCGCGCAGGGGCTCGCGGGCGGCGGGACTGGCCGCGTTGGCGACATCCGCATCAATCCGGGCACGGATGGCGAGAAGCAGTTGCCGACGCGGTACGCCGACTATCCGCTCAAGACCGGCGACGTGTTCCGGCTGGAGACTCCCGGCGGCGGCGGCTGGGGTGATCCTGCGAAGCGCGATCCCGCGCTTGTGCTCGCCGATGTGGCGGAGGGTTACGTCACGCCGGAACGGGCAGCCGAGGTGTATAAAGTCCTGGTGAAGCGCGACGGCACCGCGTGGAAGGTTGACGACGCTGCGACGCAATTACGTAGGTCGGGTCAAGCGTAGCGCGACCCGACAAATCAAGGGCCGACCGGGGATGTCGGGTCGCGGCCGAAGTGTGGCCTTGACCCGACCTACGAGAAAAGGAAAGTGCATATGACCACCAAACCAAGAGCAGGCATGATCGGTCTCGGCGCGATGGGGCATCAGTTCGCGCGGCACATGCTGGCGAATGGTTTCGAGGTCACGGGTTTCGACGTTTCGCGCGAATGCAACGAGCGTGCAGCAGGGATCGGCGTCAACGTCGTACCGAGCGTGGCGGACGTCGGTAAGAACTCAGACGTGGTCGTGATCATGGTGGCGACCGACGAACAGGTCGAAAACGTGATCGGCAAGGAGGGTCTGCTCGCGGCCCTGAAGCCGGGCTCGGTGATCTGCGTTGCCAGCTCCACCGATCCCAACACGGCGCGCGCGCTGGAGAAATTGTGCCTGGAACGCCAAGTGGCGCTGCTCGATACGCCCGTCGTGCTCGGACAGGAAGCGGCCAACAACGGCACGTGCACGTGCTTCGTCGGCGGCGACGAGAAGGCGCTCGAAAAGGCGCGGCCGGTCCTGTCGTGCTTCTCCGCCAACGTGATGCACATCGGCGCGTCGGGCGGCGGGCAGATCGCGAAGATGATCAATAATCTGCTGTTGTGGTCGTGTATTTCCGCGAATTTCGAGGCGTTGTCGTTCGCAAAGAAGCTCGGCGCGGATGTCCCGAAGCTGATCGAGGCGCTGAAGTTCTCGAGCGGCGCGAACTGGTCGCTGGCGCGCTGGGGCAAGTCCACCGGCAAATGGGCGGAGAAGGACATGGACGTCGCGCTCGAACTCGCACAGGAGATCAAGCTGCCGATGCCGCTCGCAGCTCATGTCGATCAGTTGATGAAGTCGATCGACCAGGACAAGATGAAAGCACTGTTGAAGTGAGGGAGTGGGGAGTAGGCAGTGGGGAGTAGGGCTTGCGCGCTCAGTGCACCGCGCCCTCTCCATTGCCTTACACCCCATTCGCCACTCCCTGTTCCCAATTCCCACTCTTCCGGAGGAAACGCATGAAGCTCAAAGGCAAGGTCGCAATCATCACGGGCGCAGGCCGCAACATCGGCGAAGATACCGCTCGGCTGTTCGCAAAGGAGGGCGCGAAGGTCGCCATCGTCGACCTCGACAAGGCACGCGCGGAAGCGGTCGCCGCCTCGATCCGCGCTGAGAAGGGCGTGGCCGAAGCGTTCGTCGCAAACGTCGCCGACGAGCCTGCATGCGATAAGCTGGTGGCCGAGGTCACAGCCAAACTCGGGCGCGTCGACATCCTCGTCAACAACGTCGCGATCTCCGACAACAAGAAGATCATGGACATCACGCTGGAGGAATGGAACCGCGTGATGCAGGTGACGCTGACGTCGCCGTTCATCATGGGCCGCGCCGCAGCGCGCCAGATGATCAAGCAAGGCGACGGCGGCGTGATCGTCAATCTCGGCTCGACCTCCGGCTTCTATGGGCGCTCCACCGCGCTCGCCTACACCACCGCGAAGGGCGGTGTGACGAACCTGACGAAGTCGATGGCGATCCAGCTTTCACCGCACAACATCCGCGTGGTTCTGGCCGTGCCCAACAAGATCGGCTCTCCGGTCGGCAAGGACGATTTCGATCCGTCGCGGCCGACGCCCAACCTGTGCGGCAACCGGCCCGGCTTGCCCTCCGACATGGCCAAGGTGATCTGCTTCTTGGCATCCGACGACGCCAGCTTCATCAACGGCTCGGCCGTGTTCGTCGACGGCGGCGTGACCGCGCTGATGCCGGGCGACGCTGGGGTGAAGTGGTGACGCGGCGGTGTCAGACCCTCCGGGTATGACACCATTGACGACGCTATCCTTGCGATCCTCATTCATCCGCAACC
>CAMDMH010000552.1 GCA_945901835.1 Devosia equisanguinis
AGCATTGCTACCACCGCGACCGAGCGCAGCCGCGCACCGTCCTCCTCGCCGCGGTCCAGCCCCTTTCCGATCAAGAACAGCCAGCCGACCTCCAGCATCATCAGAACGAATGCGATCACCACGCCGACGAGGCCCATGACGGGCCTGCCGGTCTGCTGCGACCACGCCGTGAACGCCTGCGCGATCACGACGCCGCCGCGGGCCTCCGAACCGAGATAAATGTAGGCGAGCGGCAGTGCCGGCACCACGAACCCCAGCGCCAGCCAGCCGAGCCGCGACTTGTCCCTGGATTGGACCAGCTCCCAGACCAGCGGCAACAGCGCCAGCATGCCGCCGATGAAAGCGAACACGGACGAATAGGCCGCCACGGCCATCAACAGCCCCGCGAGCACGAACGGCGCGCGCCCATTTCGCAGCGCCAGCGTCTGCGATTCCGTCGCCACGACAAGCGCCAGCAGCACGGCCATCGCCCCGGTCAGATGGTGCGGCACCCAGATCAGCGACGTCGACAACGCTGAAAAGCTGTTGGCGACCATAAGCCCGTTCTGCCACCACTCCGCGTGCAGGGGATGGCCCAACGCCACCAGATGCCGGATCGCGAACAGCCCGTCGACGGCAGCCCCGGCGATCACCAGCGCGGCCATCGCGGAACGCCGTCCCTCCGCCGGCACGAGATGCCGGATCGCGACGATCAGCACCCAGGCGATCGAAAGACACAGCCCCAGCGCGCCCAGCGCATAGGCGAGCTTAATCATCGCCATGCCCGTCACGGATTTGAAGACTGACGCCAGTGCCGCCGCCGGAACCCACGGCACATAGTAGAAGTGGAAGTAGCTGTCCGGTTTGAAGTTGAGCCGCGGCGGATAACGCTCGGCGTTGACGAGGCTCGCGACTTCCTGGAACTGCCAGTTGTCGTCCCACGTGATCGGCGCGACGAGCACGCCCGCGATGTACTGGTACGCGTAGGGCGCGAGGCGCAGCAGCGCCACCGCCGCCGCAAATCCCACGAGCGCCTTCTCCCACGCTTCGAGCTTCGGTTGCCGCCAGTCGACATCGAGCCGTCCCAGCCCCCACGCCACCGCCGCCAGGACCAGGACGAACATCGCCGGCAGCGCTGCGCCGGAAAGTTCCAGCAGCGTCATCAGGCCGGCGGTCAGGCAGGCAGCAACCATCGTCGCAGCGACCGCCCCCGTGATCGTCTTCATCGAACTGAGCCCCACGGCCGCGGGCACATGCAAACCGGCCCGGTGGCGCGACCGTGCCGGCCGAATCACCGGCCGCCGCCAGTATAGCCTTCCCTTGTGTCCGGCCCGCACGGCCAAGGCCGCAAAACGGCCCGGCGCCGGTGCGCCGGCCCCGCGCAGGACAGTAGAGTCGAGGAGAGGAAACGTCCGTGAGCGCAAACGATGAGCGCCAACAACGTGCGCAAATACCAGCGTTTTATGGACAGTAGTTTCCACGGCGGCTATGACTCCGCCAGAGACGGCAGGCGGGCCCGAGACGGGCCAGACGCACGAACGAAGCCAAAGGAAGTGAAAAGTCGATGAGCGGGGCCCAGACGACCGGCGAGAAGGCTAGCGGCGGAAAGAAGAGCAGCACGAAGAAGAGCGGCGTCAACGAGATCAGAAGCGGCTTCCTCGACTTCTTCAAGAAGAACGGCCACGAGGTCGTGGCCTCCTCGCCACTTGTGCCGCGCAACGACCCCACGTTGATGTTCACCAACGCCGGCATGGTGCAGTTCAAGAACGTCTTCACCGGCCAGGAGCACCGCCCCTATCAACGCGCGGCGACCTCGCAGAAGTGCGTCCGCGCCGGCGGCAAGCACAACGACCTCGACAACGTCGGCTACACCGCGCGCCATCATACGTTCTTCGAAATGCTGGGCAATTTCTCGTTCGGCGACTACTTCAAGGATCGCGCCATCGAGCTGGCCTGGAACCTCGTCACGAAGGAGTACGGCCTCGACGCGAAGAAGCTGTCGGTCACCGTCTATCACGACGACGACGAGGCGTTCGGGATCTGGAAGAAGGTCGCGGGGCTGCCGGACAGCCGCATCATCCGCATCGCGAGCGACGACAATTTCTGGCGCATGGGCGACACCGGCCCTTGCGGCCCGTGCACTGAGATCTTCCACGATCACGGCGACAAGATCCCCGGCGGCCCCCCCGGCTCAGCCGATCAGGACGGCGACCGTTTCATCGAAATCTGGAATCTCGTGTTCATGCAGTACGAGCAGCGCGGCCCCGGCGATCGGGTCAGCTTGCCCAAGCCCTCGATCGACACCGGCATGGGCTTGGAGCGCATCTCGGCCGTGATGCAGGGCACCCACGACAACTACGAGACGGACCTGTTCAAGGCCCTGATCGCGGCCTCCGAGGAAGTGACCGGCGTCAAGGCGACCGGCGAGCACAAGGCGTCGCACCGCGTCATCGCCGACCATCTCCGCGCATCGAGCTTCCTGATCGCCGACGGCGTTCTGCCGCTCAACGAAGGCCGCGGCTACGTCCTGCGCCGCATCATGCGCCGCGCCATGCGCCACGCGCATCTGCTCGGCGCGAAAGAGCCGTTGATGCACCGCCTCGTACCCGCGCTCGTCCGCCAGATGGGCGAGACTTACAGCGAGCTGACACGCGCCCAGGGCCTCATCACCGAGACCTTGCAGCTCGAAGAAACCCGCTTCCGCAAGACACTGGAGCGCGGCCTCGGACTGCTCTCCGAAGCGACCACGGGCCTGAACAAGGGCGCAACCCTCGCCGGTGACGTCGCCTTCAAGCTCTACGACACCTTCGGCTTCCCGCTCGACTTGACCGAAGACGCGTTGAAGGCGCGCGGGATCAAGGTCGACAACGCCGGCTTCAACGCCGCGATGGAAAGGCAGAAGGAGGACGCGCGCTCCGCCTGGAAGGGCTCGGGCGACACCGCCACCGAAACCGTCTGGTTCGAGGTCAAGGAAAAGGTCGGCGCGACCGAATTCCTCGGCTACGACACCGAGACCGCCGAAGGCGAGATCCGCGCCATCGTAACAGTGGGCAAGGAAGTGAAGGACCTCGAGACCGGCGCACACGGCGCGATCATCCTGAACCAGACGCCGTTCTACGGCGAGTCCGGTGGCCAGGTCGGCGACGAGGGCCTCATCAAAGGGCCCAAGGGCGCACTGTTCCGCGTCACCGACACCCAGAAGAAACTGGGCGACCTGTTCGTGCACGTCGGCAAGGTCGAGAAGGGCTCGTTCAAGGTCGGTGATCATGTCGAGCTGGAGGTCGACCACGCCAACCGCGGCGCGATCCGTTCCAACCACTCGGCAACGCATCTCCTGCACGAAGCATTGCGACAGATCCTCGGCACCCACGTCGCCCAGAAGGGCTCGATGGTCTCGCCCGACCGCCTGCGCTTCGACTTCTCGCATACCAAGCCGATGAGCCCGGAAGAGGTCCGCGAAGTCGAGCGTCTGGCCAACGAAGTCGTGCTGGGCAACTCCCCCGTCCAGACGCGCCTGATGGCGATCGACGACGCGATCGAGACCGGCGCCATGGCGCTGTTCGGCGAGAAATACGGCGACGAGGTCCGCGTCGTCTCGATGGGCGACACCGTCAAGGGCCCGAAGGGCA
>CAMDMH010000553.1 GCA_945901835.1 Devosia equisanguinis
GCCGTAGGCTGGGTCAAGCGCAGCGCGACCCAGCATCAAGTGCACGTCGTGTGAAGCTGGGTCGCGCTCAGCATGATATGCCTCGCTTGACCCAGCCTACGAATTCACAGCTTCGCTTTGGTCTGAGCGAAGGCCCAGTCGAGCCAGGGGACGAGGGCCTCGACGTCGGATTTCTCGACGGTCGAGCCGGTCCAGATGCGAAGGCCCGGAGGCGCATCGCGGTAGCTGCCGGCGTCCATAGCAGCACCTTCCTTCTCGAGGAGGGCTGCGAGATCCTTAGCGAACTTCGCCTGCACTTCCGGCGACGCGCCGGCAACGGCGGGATCGACGACCTTGATGCAGACGCTGGTGTTGGAGCGTGTCGCCTTGTCCTCGGCGAGGTTGTCGACCCAGGCCGTGCGCTCGATCCAGTCCCAGATCACCTTTGCATTGGAATCGGCGCGGGCGTGCAGCGCGTTCAAGCCGCCGATGCTTTCGGACCAGGCGAGCGTATCGAGGTAGTCCTCGACGCAAAGCATCGAGGGCGTGTTGATCGTCTCGCCTTCGAAGATGCCCTTGATGAGCTTACCGCCGGAGACGAGGCGGAAGACCTTCGGCAGCGGCCAGGCGGGCGTGTAGCTCTCCAGGCGCTGCACGGCACGCGGCGACAGGACGAGCATGCCGTGGGCCGCTTCGCCGCCGAGTACCTTCTGCCAGGAGAATGTGGTGACGTCGCACTTGGCCCAGTCCATCGGCTGGGCGAACGCTGCGGAGGTCGCGTCGACGAAGGTCAGGCCTTCGCGGTTCGCGGGTATCCAGTCCCCGTCGGGGACCTTCACGCCCGATGTCGTGCCGTTCCAGGTGAACAACACGTCGCGCGTAAAATCGACCTCCTTCAGGTTCGGCAGCTTGCCGTAACCCGCCTTGAGGTTGCGCATTTCCTTCAGCTTGAGCTGCTTGGCCATGTCGGTGACCCAGCCTTCGCCGAAGCTCTCCCAGGAGAGCGCGTCGATGCCACGGGCCCCGAGCATGGTCCACATGGCCATCTCGTAGGCGCCGGTGTCGGAGCCGGGCACGATGCCGACCAGATATTCGGCGGGGATACCCAGGATCGACTTGGTCTTGTCGATGGCGAGCTTCAGGCGCGCCTTGCCTTCCTTGGCTCGGTGCGAACGGCCGAGAAACGCTTTGTCGAGAGCTTTGGTGGTCCAGCCCGGGCGCTTGGCGCAGGGACCGGAGGAGAAATTCGCGCAGGCAGGAGTCTTCGCCGGCTTGGCAATCGCTGTCATGTTCCTATCCTTCCAGATAGCTGCTCCTCGGTGGGGAGGAGTGGCCCAGGGTCGGGATAGGGGCAGACGTGGGGCATGTCAACGGGTTGAAAAATGGGGAAGTCGGGAGTTCGGGAGATCGCGAAGTCGGGAGATCGGGTACGCGCCCCTGACTTCCCGAGTTCTCGACTTCCCGAATTCCCGACCTCCCCAGTTTCTCGAATTGTCAGTTGATGTCGTAGCGCAGGCCGACGCGCATCTCGTGGATGTTCTGGTCGGGGATCTTGAGGGTCTCGACCAGACCAGGGCTGCGTCCGACGTAGCTTGCCCCCTGCAGATGCAGCCAGCGATAACCCAGGTCGATCTTGGTGTTGTCCCAGACCTTGTAAGTGAAGCCGGTCATCAAGGCAGCGGCAAGCTGGTAGTTGATGCCGCCTGCGATGGTGGAGACGGTCGAGTTCAATGTGGTCGCACCGGCCTGGTCGCCAGCGGTCGCTGGATCGCAATCGACGGTGTCCATACAGGTCGTCGTCCGCGTGAAGTCGCGGCCCTTCAACTGGTGCCGAACGAAGCCGATACCAGCGCCGATGTAGGGCGTGAAGCGATCGTTGACCGGCAGGTCGGCATAGATATTCGCGAGGGCCGTCGAATTCGAGGACGTGAAGCCATCCTTGTTGGAGGATGCCAAGTCTGTCGATGTTTCGCGGTAAGAATCGCGCATGGCGATCGTCGCGTTCGTTCCGCCGGCCGCGTTGGCAATCGAGTAGTCCCGGTTGCCCCGCCCCTTGCTAACGACGTCGTTGCGCTGGTCGATGGCGATGTCGCCGCACAGATTGTTGTTGAAGTAGTAGCCGAATCCCAGACCGTAGCGCGGAAAATTCTCCAGATAGCTGTCGGCGCGGAACCCGTCGACGTAAGGATCGGTCGACTTGTATTTGCTGACGTCGCCCTGCGAGTAGGCGGCATCGATACGCATGTAATGGCCGGTCGATACCTCGGGCACGGGAACGGGGACCGGAACGGGCACCGCTACGCCGCCTTGGCGCACGCCGTTACCGTAGACCACCTCGCCACCGGCTGATGCGACGCCGGCACTTGCTGCGAGCGTGGCGAACGCGACCGCGGCCGTCTTCATGAGATGTGTGGAGATAGTCATGACAGTCGATCCCTAGCTTGCACACGCGCCGCTGTTGGCCATGGCTAGAACTATGTAAGACCCGGGACGCTGACGATTGCGCCGATGCGCAACGCCAGTTCCTTCACGAAGCCCTGCGCTCGGTCTTGCTACGCTCGCGCTGAACAACACTTACGGGATCAAAGGGATCGTACGGGTAGGCTTGGAAGTGAGGCGTCTAAAGGAAGATTGGAGAGCCGGGACCAGACCGATGGGATCAGACCGATCCCGGCACTCGAAACCGATCAGCGAATGTCGCAGCGCAGGCCGACGCGGAACTCGTGGGCATGCATGTTGTCGACGTGGATAGGGCCGCCGGTGCCGCCGAAGGAATTGGCGGTCTGGCCGGTCTTGGTGGCGCCCAGATACATGAAGCGATAGCCGGTATCGAGCTTCAGGCGGTCGGTCATGGAGAAGACGAAACCGGTCATCGCGGCCGCGGCGACATGCCAGTCGGAGCCCGCGTCAACCGTCGTCGGCGTGCCGACGTCTGCCGGGTTGGCTGCGCCAACGCCGACGGTGCCGCCGCCCTTGTTGAACTTGTTGTGGATGCCGCCGAGGCCGAAACCGATGTACGGCGTGAAGCGCGCGCCGGCGTTGAAGTCATAGTAGATGTTGGTCATCACCGAGGTGCTCTCGTAGCCCCACTTCATCTGGCCGTAGTTGGGCGCGAACGGGTTGGCGTTGAAGCCCTTCGCGTCGCTTTCGTAGCGGTGATCGACAGTGACGTCGCCGCGGATGTTGCAGGTGAAGTAGCGGCCGATGCCGCCGCCGAGGGTGCCGGTGTCGGTGAAGCGGGCGCCGACGTGGTCGTCGATGCCGACCTGCGTCATCGCGGGGCGATCATAGGTCGAGTAGCCGCCGTCGATGCGGGCATACCAGGTGGGGCAACCACGGGGCGCCGTCTGGACGTAGTCGTCCTTGATGCTGCCGCGCCCGCCATGGGCGCCGTACAGATCAGCCGACTGTGCTGCAATGGTGGTGGCCAGAAGCGAGGCGCCTGCGACCAGAAAACCGCGGTAGCTGCTCATATTATACCGTCGGTTGATAGTCCCGACTCGTGTTGCGCTGGCGCGATTCCGCTGATCTCGAGATCGTGATTCCATAGCTCCAGTGATTCGATGGAGGACGTGGATGACGGTGCCACTCGCGATCCGGCGGGATCGAACTCCGGCGGTGCTTC
>CAMDMH010000554.1 GCA_945901835.1 Devosia equisanguinis
AGTTCGAGGCGGAAGCGAATGGCAAGCCTACGCTGCCCGGCTCGTCCCTCGCCTTCAATGCATCGCATGCGGCCGGCCGGGCCCTGTTCGTCGTCTCGTCACCGGGGCCCGTCGGCATCGACCTCGAAAGCGATCGCACGGTAGCCCTAGGCGAGCGCCGCCGCGCTATGATCGAATGCGCCGCCGCTTCGCTCTCGCGCAGCGAACGTCCCCCGCCATTTCTTCAGGCGTGGACCTGCCTGGAAGCTTTCGCCAAGGCGCGTGGAACCGGCATCGGCGCTCTGCTTACCGAACTCGGCATCACCGGGTCGGGCGCGAAGGATCTCACCGACGCCGATGTCGCCGCGCGTGCAACGGCGGTGGTCGCCAGATCGGGCTTGGAGGTCAGAGCCCTGCAGGTGCCGGCACCATTCTATGCGTCCGTCGCCGCACCATGCCCCATCTCGCCGACTGGCCTCATCGTGCAAACGCTCGACGCAGCAAACCTGTGCTTCAGCCGGCGACGCCCACCACATCATCTGTGACATGATCGAGATCAGGAACCTGGCAGCAATCGGCAGCCCCGTGGGGCTGTGATGACGCGATACGTACATGTGAGGACCGGGACGCAGAACAAACACCGATGATCGGGGGGTCCCGCAGCCGCTAATCGACACTCAACCACAACTGGAATCAATAAGTTGTAGCCGCTCGATCAGAGATGAACTGAGCCCCCATGCCTTTATCCGGCATGATGGCAAACAACTGCTGAACGAGATCGCTCGAATTGAAAAGATTGGTACGCGCCATTCAACCAGGCCTGCCCGAACCGCTGAAGCGAGCCTAGGGATTGAAGACCTGCCGCGCCCATTCGCTCGAACGGCCCCTCCCCTGCGCCTGATTGCGGCGCACTTCCGCCTGGCGGCCAGCAGATCGACCCGCACTATCCCGGCGACCTCTACCATTTCGAGAAGACTTCGCCACCGGCGGCGCGGGCTGTGCTTCGGCCGGCTCTGGCGCAGCCATCGGCTCTTGACCAGGTTGCGGATACGACGCCTCGATAGCGGGCACCGGCGGCATTGCTTCGATCGCAGCCGAATGAAGCGCATCGCGATTGGTCGCGGCATCCCCCGGCGCCGTCGCAGTCACTCTCGATGTGACCGATTGTACCGTCGCAGCGGAAGCGGCAGCAGCCGTGGCTCCAGTCACGACGCCGGGCGACCGAGTTGCAGTATTGGTCGTCGTGCCCAGCGGCTGCGAACCCGCGGACTGAGCGTCCGCGACAGCCACCCGATCGCTGCTCTGGCCGCGCGAAACGTCCGACCTCGGCGCTGCGGTGGCCTGCGCTACCGCTACTCCCGGCTTCGGCGGCGAGAGGGATGCATCATCCTTGGGATCACGCCGGCGGTCAGCAGGACGGCGCCGGCTGTTGGATCGGCTGTCGATCCGGTTCTTCGACTTCAGGCCTTCGAGTTCGGCGACGACGGCGCGATTACCCTTCCGGCGCTGATCCTCGAGCGCATAGATTCTATGACGCTCGGACGCTTCCTGCTCCCAGGGATGCGGCTTGCATTTGCAGCTCTCGACATACTGGGTGCGGAAAAGATCGGCGTTCTTGGACTTCGAGTATTTCTGGCCGGAGAGATCGATCATATCTTCCGGTTCTTCGCTTGCAGCCTTGTAGTAATACAACTTCGCGCCGGAGCAACTGTTGGTGCAAGTTGTCTGGTCACGGCTGAAGTTGCTTTCCGATGTCCCATAGCTGATCGGGACGAAGTAGCCATCGCAGCTGCGAACGCACACGGTCCGGTAGCCGCTGACACTGCGCATCGACTTACTCTGCCCGGACGAACCGATCGAGTCGCGGTCGTTATACCGAGGCGTATCCATCCAGGGATTGGCCGATGAGGGTGCGATGAACCAGCTCGGCTGCGGCGGCGGCCCCTGCAATTGGCTGGGCTTGGTGCGCGAAGCCTTCCCCGGAACCGAAGCGCCGCGGTTGGAGCGCCACGTAGACTCCGATTGGATCCGATCCGCCCACTCGTCAGCCAACACCGCAGTGGCGGTCACCGCGCCACCAGAGAGCGCAAGCTCCGCTTCAAGATCGGTCGACATCCGATTGCCAGACATCGGCAGATCGAGCGCGGCGACGGTAATACCGGCAAGAGCGATCACGCCCAGGACAAATGCCCCGAGACCTCGCGAATACCGGAAACTCCGTACGCACTGACTCACAACGACCTCGATAGCTTTGTGCGGCATGGGACGAAACACAGTGCGCATACGTCATGTGGCTTGCAAATCACGTGCCTGCAACCCGGACCCTAGACGCTCGCTGATCTTCTGCCAACGGTAGTTAACGGGATAAGCGCATGCAGCGCCCCCGCATCCCTGTGCGAACCGATTGAGATCCACAAATGCACCATAATCCGTAATCAACCAAATCGCTTGCGCCGATTTGGATAAGGTGTTGTTTGACCTAATAATTATTTACCACGCGGTGCGTTTCAGCGCGGCGCCAGCCGGACCGCACCGTCGAGCCTTATGGTACCGCCGTTCAGCATGACGTTCTCACAGATATGCACCGCGAGCTGGGCATATTCCGACGGCTGCCCAAGGCGCGAGGGGAACGGCACGGAAGCCGCCAGCGAATTTCGCGCTTCCTCGGGCAGAGTATCGAACATCGGCGTCAGGAAAAGCCCCGGCAGGATGGCCATGACCCTGATCCCGTCTTTGGCGAGATCGCGCGCTACCGGCAACATCATCGACGCAACACCGCCCTTCGAGGCCGCATAAGCGACCTGCCCGATCTGCCCGTCCTCGGCCGCGACCGACGCCGTCGAGATTATGACGCCGCGCTCCTTGTCCGGACCGACCGGTTCCAGAGACATCATGCCGGCTGCGCACTTGGTCATCATGATGAAGGTGCCGATCAGGTTGATTTCGATCACCTTTCGGAAAGAGGCCACGTCGTGCGGCTCGATGCCGCCGGTTTCCCGCACGCGCCGCACCGAGCGTTTGGCCAACGCGATGCCGGCGCAGTTTACCAGGATCCGCTCCTGCCCGTTGGCCTTCCGCAACGCGCCAAGCGCTTCCATCACGCTGGCCTCGTTGGTGACGTCGCCCTTGGCGAAGGCGCCACCGATCTCGGCTGCGAACGACCTGCCGCGCGGTTCGTTGAGATCGAGAATGCCAACCTTGACGCCGCGCGCGGCCAGCGCCCTCGCAGTTCCCGCGCCAAGCCCCGACGCACCGCCCGTGACCACTGCCGAAATGTCGTTTCCGAGCTGCATGGAATTGGCCTGTACCGCTGAATGATCGAACCAAGGCCACAAGTTGCCACCCTCGCGTGCTCCGCGCTACCCCTTCTCGAGACGGAGAGAAATGGGGACACCCTATAGAAATGGGGGCACACAAAATTTCCCGTTTGTCAGGCTCATCGAGCCACTGCCCTATCCTGGAAATTGTGTGTGCCCCCACTAGTGTCTGGCTAACTCTCGAATAGTTTCAACTGGTTGTCCACGGCCTCGTCTTCGATGGAGGCGGCATCGTGCGAGAGGGCCTGTAGAATGGGCACTTTCTCGAAGAGCGTCAGCGAGAAGACCTGCAGCAAAGTGTAAAGT
>CAMDMH010000555.1 GCA_945901835.1 Devosia equisanguinis
CCTCGGTTCGCCCCGGGCTACGCGAACCACCGGATCAACGTGACATTGCTCTACGGCCGTGCGGAGCACAGGCAAGCTTGAGCTTCACGTCCACTTACCGCCGAACGGAACGGCAGAAGGGTCAGACATTTTCCGTCTGGCGAGGCCGCGACGGTGGCCCGGCGCCAGTGCGCCGTGAACCTTGAGAAAAGTGACCTATGCGCAAATCGACACCCTGGGTCCCCAGCCCATTTGATTTGACCGCGGGGAATGCTATCGACTGTCCATCATCAATAAAATGAAACGTCAGCCCACAATGTCGCTAGAGCAGTGTGAAAAATACACCGACTCCGCACTCCGCGTAGGAGATGCCGATCGCTACCCCCAGCGCGTGGCCGGGGAGTTCATCGGTGTGGTCGTCAGCAACGACTGGGTCAACAAGGAATACAAGCACCTCGTCCTGAAGGTGCACGAGCGCGCGCTCGGCACCTACGCCGGCCAGTTCTTCCATCTGCTCTGTCCGACACCGGATGGCGCCGAGGTTTGGATGCGCCGCCCGATGAGCGTCTACCGCGTCGACAAGAAGGCGGGTCAGCTCGAGTTCCTCTACAAGTGCGAAGGACGCGGCACGCGCGGCATGGGCATGCTGGCGAAGGGCGACGAGTTCAACATCGCCGGCCCGCTCGGCAAGGGCTTCAAGCTCGATCCCGCCTGGAAGAACATCGTCGTGCTCGGCCGTGGCGTCGGCCTAGCGACACTCGCGCCGCTGTCGCAGCTCGCCGCCGAGAAGAAAGTCGGCGTGACCACGATCCTCAGCGCGCGCAACCCTGACGTCGTCATGTCCAAGGACCTGTTCGAGAGCCTCGGCGCCAAGACCGTCACCGTGCTCGACACCGACAAGTCGAGCGACGTGGCCAACGTGTCGAAGATCATCGAAGCATTGATCGCCGATAAGAAGGCCGATGCGTTCTTCACCTGCGGATCGAGCCGTCTCCTGAAGCTGATGCAGCAGCTCGGCAAGAAGCACGGCATCCCCGGCCAGGTGGCGATGGAGCAGATCATGGTCTGCGGCGTCGGCGCTTGCTACGTGTGCATGCGCACGTTCGAGATCGACGGCGTCAAGACCTTGAAGCGCGTGTGCCGAGACGGCCCGGTATTCGATATGCAGACAGCGGTAGGGTGGTGAGCACCATGGTCGATCTTTCCGTCAAAATCGGCGACGTCACGATGCAGAACCCGGTGACGCCCGCATCCGGGGCGTTCTCCTGGGAGTATAACGACGTCATCGATCTCAATCGCCTCGGCGGCCTCGTCGCCAAGACGATCTGCCGCGAGCCGCGCCTCGGGAATCCGACGCCGCGCATGGCCGAGACCGAGGCCGGCATCATCCAGTCGATCGGCCTGCCCGGCAAAGGCATCGAGTACTTCGTCGATCACATCGTGCCCGAGTACGCGAAGTTCAAACCGCCGCTGATCGTCTCGTGCTCGTCCGACAACATTCCGGAGTTCGCGCTGCTCACCGAGGAGCTGGCGCGGGTGCCCGACGTCGACGTGATCGAGGCCAACATCTCCTGCCCGACGCGCAATCTGACGGGGCAGAACTTCGCGATGCACGAGGACTACACGCGCGATGCCGTCACGGCGATCAAGGCGAAGTGCGCGGGCAAGCCGCTGTGGGTGAAGCTGTCGCCCAACGCCGGCGACATCGTCTCGATCGCGCTTGCTGCGGAAGCCGCTGGTGCGGACTGCCTCGTCATCGCCAACACGTTCCTGTCGCTGAAGATCCGGACGGACAACTTCCGCCCCGCACTGGGCAACAAGTTCGGCGGCCTCGTGTCGCCCGCCCTGAAGCCGATCGTGCTGCGCATGGTCTATCAGGTCGCCAAGCAGGTGAAGATCCCGATCATCGGTATCGGCGGCGTCACCAAGGCCGAGGACGTGGTCGAATACATGCTGGCCGGCGCGAGCGCGGTCGGTATCGGCTATGCCGGCTTCCGCAATCCGACGGCCCTCGTGCAGATCATCGACGACCTCGAGCGCTGGTGCGACGAGCGCGGCATCAAGAAGATCACCGATCTGATCGGTGCCGTGAAGGACGACGACATGGAGATGGACCCGCTGGTCGCCGCAAGCCACGGAGTTTGACTCTCTTCTCCCTCTCCCCGTGAAAGCGTAGCGAAACGGGGAGAGGGTGGGGGTGAGGGGCGGCAACGCGCACAACACAGTGCCAAGACGCTTCCCCTCACCCTAACCCTCTCCCCGCACGCGCAAGAAGTGCGCTACGGGGAGAGGGGATTCAACCCGAGGTCCACATGCGCGCCATCCTCGTCCACGAACTCGGCTCGATCGACAACGGCAAGCTGGTCGAGATCCCCGATCCCACGCCCGGCCCCGGTCAGGTTCTGATCGAGGTGCATGCGGCCCCAGTCAACTACGTCGATATCGTCCAGATCACCGGCAAGTACCAGTTCAAGCCGAAGCTGCCCTACACGCCGGGCAAGGGCCCGGCCGGCATCGTGCGCGGGCTCGGCGACGGCGTGACGCGCTTTGTCATAGGCGACCGCGTGATCGGCATGAACGAGCATAGCGGCTTCGCGCAGAAGATCGTGGTTGCGCAGAACGACGTCTACAAACTCCCCGACCAGCTCTCGTTCGTCGATGCCGGCGCGATGTCGCTCGGCTTCGATACCTCGTGGATGGCCTTGCGCGAGCGCGCCCGCATCAAGCCTGGCGACAACGTTCTCGTGCTCGGCGCGACCGGCGCGGTCGGCAACGCGGCGGTGCAACTCGCCAAGGCGATGGGCGCGAAAGTCGTACTCGGCGCGGTCACGTCGCCCGACAAGTTCGCGGCCGTCAAGGCTGCCGGCGCCGACGCGATGGTCGATCTGTCGAAGGCCAACATCCGCGAAATCCTGCGCGAGCAGGTGTTCGCCGCCACGGACAACCACGGCGCGGACATCATCATCGATCCGATCGGCGGCGAGATCTTCGACGCGGCGATGCGCTCGATCGCGTGGCGCGGCCGCGTGGTGATCCTCGGCTTCGCGGCCGGCGGTATTCCGACGCTGAAGGTGAACTACCTGATGCTGAAGAACTGCGAGGTGTCGGGAATGCAGATCTCCGACTACCGCCGCCGCACGCCCGAGCTGATGCAGCAGTGCTTCGACGAGATTTTCCGGTTCGTTGTCGACGGCAAGATCAAGGCCCCGCCATCACAAACGATGCCGCTCGCCGACTACGCCACGGCCATGCACATGATCGAGCAGCGCCAGACCTCCAAGCGCCTCGTCCTGCTACCGCAAGGGGCGTAGGTCCGTAGGGCGGAATAGCGCAGCGTATTCCGCCATTGTCGATTGCCGCGCCGATGCGACTTACGCCCCGCGCTTCATCAGCACGGCTGGAAAGCGCGCTTGAGTGTCAATCTTGGCCTCCCCGTTCGGCGAGCAGGGCTTTCGCGGCGACCAGACACCCACTGCAGTAGAGTCGAGGAGAGGCGCGGCAACGCGGGCATGATGCCCTCGTCCCGTTTCCTCTCCCCGCTCATCGAACCGGACGTGCAGATTTCCCGCATCCGGCTCTCCGACTGGTTTCGTGTCAGGCTCACGGCTGCGTCGACGGCGT
>CAMDMH010000556.1 GCA_945901835.1 Devosia equisanguinis
ATTGCGGCATCGCTGACACGCGGCTCCTGCATCGCGCACGTCATACTTCCGTGCCGGCGACGCGCGGCGGCGGGATGCAACCGGGCCGCGAGATCTGGGTGCGCGAACCGCGCGCGCCCGAGGCGTCGGGCTTCAAGCCGAAGAACAAGTATCGTTAGGCCGTGATCGGAAAGGCTGAACGCTTCTCCGCGCGAAGGCGGAGCATTTCGAACGCACAACCTATCGACTGCGTCCCCGGACGAGCATTCCGACCGAAATGTCGGAGCGCGAAGATCCGGGGCCTTTACCCCTATCAGGAGCGTAAAGATCCCGGATAGCCTCGCTGCACTCGGCTTCCGGGAACGCGCGACGTTCTATGTTTGCGGGTTCGAGCTTTCCCCGCACACTCTCTGATCAGGCTGCGGACACTGGAACCAATTGATTGTTCAGTTAACGCATGAGGGTGGGCCGATGACGGACACGAGCAAGGCGAAGGCCGGCATCATCGGCGTCGGCGTGATCGGCGCGGCGATGGCGAAGAATCTCGTCGAGGCCGGTTTCGATCTCGTCGGCCACGACATAGCGCCAGAGGCCATGGCGCATCTGAAGAAGCTCGGCGGCCGGCCGATGCCCTCCAACGCCGCCGTGCTCGCCGAGGCCGAGGTCGTCATCACCTCGATGCCGTCGGCCAAGGCGTTGCTCGGCGTCGCGGATGAGCTGGCGCGCTCGCCTCGTCCCGGACGCATTATTGCCGAGACCAGCACGCTGACACTCGCCGACAAGCAGGCGGCGTTCGAAACGCTGCAATCGGCAGGCATCGCCATGCTCGACTGCCCGCTGTCGGGCTCGGCCAATCGCGCCGCGATCCGCGACGTGCTCGTCTACGCCAGCGGCGAACGCGCGCACTACGACAAGTGCCTGCCCGTGTTCGAAGGCTTCTCGCGCGCGCCGTTCTACGTCGGCGCCTTCGGCAACGGCTCGAAACTCAAGTACATCGCCAATCACCTCGTCGCGATCCATACCGTCGCCGCCGGCGAAGCGTTTGCACTGGCCCGCAAAGCAGGCCTCGATCCCGCCGATGTCTACGACGCGATCATCGGCGGCGCCGGCGGTTCGCGCGCGATGGAAGCGCGCAAAGAGATGCTCGTCTCGAACGAGTACCTGCCCGTGCGTACCGCCTCGCTTGATCTTTTCAAGAAAGATCTCGAGGTGATCGGAGACTTCGCGGACGGCGTCGAATGCCCCGTGCCGTTGTTCAACGCGACGCTGCCGCTCTACAAGTTGGCCATCGCCCAAGGCATGGGCCACGAGGACATGGCCGCGATCTCGCTCCTGATCCAGCGCATGGCAGGCATGAAGGCACCTGGAGACCCCGCCGATTGACAAACGGGCCTGCCGCAACGACATCCCGCGAAGTCATCGACATCGCAGCCGCGGCTCCCCATGACCATTCGCGCCGTCAAACGCACCTCCAAAGCCCAGCCGACCATGGAAGGCGCGGGCGTGCGCCTGCAGCGCGTGTTCGGCTTCGGCGACACCTCGGATTTCGATCCGTTCCTGATGATGGACGACTTCCGCAACGACAATCCCGCCGATTACAAAGCCGGTTTTCCCTGGCATCCCCATCGCGGCATCGAGACGATCACGTATGTGCTGGCGGGCACTGTCGATCACGGCGACAGCCTCGGCAACAAGGGCACGCTCGGCGCAGGCGATGTGCAGTGGATGACAGCGGGCTCCGGCATCCTTCATCAGGAGATGCCGAAGGGCGATCTGAAGGGCCGGATGCACGGCTTCCAGCTCTGGGCCAACCTGCCCTCGTCGCTGAAGATGAGCGCGCCACGCTATCAGGACGTGCCCTCGGCCGAGATCGCTGACCTCGGCGACGACGACGGCACGCGCGTGCGCGTCATCTGCGGCGCGTACAAGGGCAAGCGCGGTCCCGTCGATGGCATCGCCGCCGAACCGCGCTACCTCGACGTGCTTGTGCCGCCGGGCAAACGCAAATCGTTCGCGACCGAGAATTACCGGCAGGCGTTCGCCTACGTGTTCGAAGGCAGCGCGCGCTTTGCGGGCGCCTCGCAGCCGTTCGGCGTCCTGACCGAGCGTGAGAAGGCTGACGGCTCTGAAAAACTCGTCCGCGAAACCATCGGCAACCGCTCGCTCGTCGTGTTCGACAGCGGCGACGAGGTGACGGTGGAAGCCGGCTCCGAAGGCGTGCGCTTCCTGCTGATCTCCGGCCGCCCCCTGCGCGAACCCATCGCCTGGCACGGCCCCATCGTCATGAACACGCAGGCCGAACTCCAGACCGCCGTCTCCGAACTCCGCAACGGCACCTTCATCAAGCACGGTTGACGGCCACTTCCCGCCGCATTTTTCCCCCTCCCCCTTGTGGGGAGGGGATAGGGGTGGGGAGCGCCGCGAGGTGGGGTACACTCCCCCCGCCCCCGACCCCTCCCCATCGAGGGGAGGGGAGCGACAAACGACGGCGAGACCGATTGTTGGAGCAGCGCCCTCTGGCCATCGCCGCGCGATTGACCGATAAAGCGTCGTCGAACACGAGATCAAACCTGGGAAACACGACCGATGCTGTCGAAAGCCGAACGCGAGAAGTGCGCCGATATACTGCTCGAAGCCGAGCGCGTGAAGAAGCAGGCGACGCAGCTTTCGACGACCTATCCCGGCATCACGATCGAGGACGCCTACACGATCTCCGGCATCGTTACGCAGAGGAAGATCGCGGCGGGCGCCAAGCTCGTCGGCCACAAGGTCGGCCTCACCTCGAAGGCGATGCAGGCGTCCTCGCAGATCGACGAGCCGGATTTCGGCTACCTCGTCGACAGCCAGCTCGTGATGGACGGCGCGAAGGTCAAGCACGCCGACTATTGCGTGCCGCGCGTCGAAGCCGAGTTGACGGTCATCCTCGGCAAGCCGCTGAAGGGGCCGGGCGTCTCGCTCACGGACGTGCTGCGCGCGACCGAGTATGTCGTACCCTCGATCGAGATCATCGACGCGCGCGTGCAGCACCCGCGCAAGATCTTCGACACCGTGTCGGATAACGGCGCGGCAGCGGGCCTCGTCATGGGCGGCCGACCCGTGCGCCCGATGGACGTCGACCTGCGCTGGGTCGGCGCGATCATGTTCCGCAATTCCGAGATCGAGGAGACGGGCCTCGCCGCTGGCGTGCTCGGCCACCCCGCGATGGGCGTGGCGTGGCTCGCCAACAAGCTCGGCTCGCTCGGCACCACACTCGAAGCCGGTCACGTCGTGCTGTCGGGCTCGTTCATCCGCCCTGTCTGGGCCAACGTAGGTGACACGCTGCACGCCGACTTCGGCCCGCTTGGCAGCGTAAGCGTCCATTTCGTCTGAGCCGTAGGGTGGGTTAGCAGCGCTCGGCGCTGCGTAACCCACCGTCTTCGCCGAACCGAGGAGCCGTCGGGTTACGCGGCGCTCCGCACCGCTAACCCGACCTACGGAAAGCTCACATGGAACTCCCGAAAAACGCCTTCAAGCACGACATGGCCGCGGGCAAGCTGCAGATCGGCTTGTGGTGCAGCCTGTGCAGCAACATCGCGGCCGAACTCGTCTCGTACTCCGGTTTCGATTGGCTGCTG